>JBEGMZ010000374.1:0-9711 GCA_041182745.1 Acidobacteriota bacterium | reverse complement strand
CTCGCACGGCCTGGGTTATGGTGACATCGATATGGACGGAATCGGAGACCTGATCATCCCGGGAGGTTACTGGAAAGGGCCGAAGGATCCCCGTTCGGGCCCGTGGACGTTTGTGAAGGCAGGGCTCGGCCAGGATGCTGCCCACATGCACGTCTACGATGTCAACGGCGACGGGCTCAACGACGTCCTCTCAAGCTCGGCTCACAAGGTAGGCATCTGGTGGCATGAGCAGCGGCGGAATGCTGATGGGACGACCGGTTTCACTGAGCATCTGATCGACGAAAGTGTTACCCAGACCCATGCACTTGAGCTGGTCGACCTCGATGGGGATGGACTCAAAGATCTCATCACTGGCAAGCGTTACTGGGCGCATGGGCCGAAGGGTGATCTCAATCCGGATGCTCCGCCAGTAATCAACTGGTATCAGTTGAAGCGCAGTGGTGGTCAGGTGCAGTGGACACGACACGAGATCGACAACGACTCTGGAATTGGCACTCAGTTTCTCGTGACTGATCTCAACCGCGATCGCCGGCTCGATATTGTGACCTCCAACAAGCACGGGGTGCATGCCATTCTTCAGCAGCGATAGGCGACACCCCTTGAAATGGGCACCAGGGGCACGAGGGGGCAGAGGGGGCACAGTGATGAATCTGTCGAAGACCAAAATTTACGATGTCTGCATCATCGGTTCGGGAGCCGCAGGCGGGTTTATGGCAAAAGAGCTGACCGCGGCTGGGGCCGAGACGATCCTGCTTGAGGGAGGCCGCAAAATAGCGGTTGAAGAGATGAACTCCCACACCTGGCCGTACGAGTTGCCGAAGCGGGGTTTTGGGTTCCGCCACCAGGCGGCAATGTACCCGGACAACATCGAAGACGGTATCGAGTATCGTGGAGACAGGATTGCCGTCAACCGGGTTCGCAATCTGGGTGGGCGGACATTTCACTGGAATGCGGCGACCTACCGGTTCGCACCAGTCGACTTTCGCGAGTGGAGCGTCAATGGGATCGAGGAGGACTGGCCGCTGACCTATGAGGAACTGGCCCCGTTCTATGATCAGGTCGAGCAGGAGATGCACGTCTTTGGGACCAAAGAGAACCTCGCCTATCTGCCGGATGGCAACTTTGTGGCTGAAGCTCCGCCATTACGCTGCGCCGAGATCTACGCGAAGCCACGGCTGGCGAAGCTTGGCATTAACCTCATTGCCTCACGCAAAGCAGTTCTGCTGAAAGGGCGCGGAAATCGTGGTGGCTGCCATTACTGCGGGCACTGTATGGATGTCTGTGACGTACGGGCGATCTGGTCGAGCGATATTACCGTCATACCCCAGGCGCAGGCAACCGGGAAGCTGACGCTGCGGACGAATGCCCTCGTGCGTGAGATTCTTGTTGATCGCGATGGCCTCGCGAGTGGTGTCTCCTTTGTCGATCGGCTGACGATGAAGACGGAGGAGGTGCGGGCGAAGCTGGTGGTGGTCTGCGGTGCGACGGTCGAGTCGGCGCGTCTGCTGCTCAACTCAAAGAGTGAGAAGTATCCGAATGGGCTTGCCAACAACAACGATATGGTTGGGCGTTACCTCGGCGGGCACTCCCAGACGGCCTTCATCGGCTATCTTAAGGATCTGATTGGAACGGATACCTGGCAGGGTGATGGAGTAACTGACCATACCTATATTCCACGTTTTGTCGACCGGGGGCGGGACTTTGCCGGGGGGTACGGTTACCAGTTGAACTATGTCAGTCGTCGGGTTGCACATCAGTCGAAGTTTGTCGCGGGATTTGGTGCTGACTACAAACGGCAGGTGCGGGAGTTACAACCGGCGATCTTCCAGATCAGCGGGTATGGCAAGGTGGAGCATCGGCCGGTCAACCGGGTAACGGTCGATCCGAGACGGACCGACAAGTATGGAATTCCGGTACCAGTGGTCCAGTTTGAGTTTGGTGAGAACGACCGGGCGCTCTTCAGGGACATTGTCGCCAGTGCGCATCGGATCTTTGACGCACTGGGCACGGAGATGAAGCTCTTCCGGACACCCAATATCGGTGGCTTTGCCAGTCATGAGGTGGGGACGATTCGGATGGGGCGTAATCCAAAGACTTCAGTCCTCAATGAGTGGAACCAGGCACGGGAGGTGCGTAACCTCTTCGTGGTCGATGGCAGTTGTTTTACGACCTTTCCCGAAAAGAATCCCACGTTGACGATCGCGGCCCTCGCCGTGCGTTGTGCGCGTCACATTGCCCAACAGCGGCGCCGGGGAGATCTCTAGTCTTCCCAGGCCCGCTGTGCGCTGGTTTGGGGGAGGGGGGACTGCCGCCTTGGAGTTGTTCCTACCTTACGGTCAAAGTTGGTAGTTCGGCCTTATTTGACGGCAACGTCAGGCAGTCTCAAAACGAGCTACACAATTTTGAGAAATTTGATTTGTAAGTTCCCGCCACCGCAGAGACTCGCCTCAAAGATACCAATCAGGTGAAGATGCTGAATCGACAGGACGCGTTCACAATGAAGTCCGTAGTCGTGGCATTACTTTGTTGCTTGACAGGAGGACGATCGAAGGTGAGGGGGAGAACGTGAGGCGGCAGGCATGATATGCTTTCACGGTGATTGTCGCCGGAGGTAGAGGTGGGATGCTGAAGCGATTGATTCTGATTCTGGGTCTGATGACAGTATCGCAGTTGGCCGGTGCATGCGTGCATAATGTTGACCAGGCTGTGAATCCGGACGAGGAGAAGGGGCTGCGGTTCTACGGGCAG
This sequence comes from Acidobacteriota bacterium, assembly GCA_041182745.1. Taxonomy (GTDB): domain Bacteria; phylum Acidobacteriota; class Blastocatellia; order RBC074; family RBC074; genus CAIOZW01. Next base: position 6,963 of record JBEGMZ010000374.1, on the reverse strand, counting down.
TTGGTCGATCGGCCAGTTCCACTCGGGCTGCCGCCACTTAGTTATCCCGAGGGTCGACAGCCGACCGTGGAGTCGACCCGACTGGGTCGACGGCTCTTCTTCGATCCGATCCTCTCAAGTGACAGGACTGTTTCGTGTGCAAGCTGCCACCAGCCGGAGAACTGGTTCACGGATGGACTGCCAGTCGCGAAGGGGGTTGGTGGCCAGACTGGTCGTCGTAATACGCCAGGCATCCTCAATGCTGCGTACTGGTCGCGTCAATTCTGGGATGGACGGGCAGCGGACCTTGAAGAGCAGGCTGGCGGACCGATCGCCAATCGGGCGGAGATGAACCTGCCGCATCCGGTCTGTCTGGAAAGACTGGAGGCCGATGCCAGCTATCGTGAGGATTTCAGGCAGGTCTTTGGACCGGGGCGGATTACAATGGCCCGGGTGACGCGAGCGATTGCCTCCTACGAGCGATCGCTGCTCAGTGGCAATTCGGCCTTTGACCGGTACTATTTTGCCGGTGAGCAGACGGCGCTAAGCGCCTCTGCGATTCGCGGCTTCGAGATCTTTCGCAATCCGGAGAAGGGGAACTGCGCTGCCTGCCACCTGATTGGCGAGAGATCGGCCCTCTTCACTGATGGGCTCTTCCACAACCTGGGAACCGGGATGGATTCAACCGGAGAGTTGAGTGATGCCGGACGATATGACCAGACGAGGGTTGATGCCGATCGGGGCGCTTTCCGGACACCAGGTCTGCGTAATATCGCCCAGACGGCACCCTATATGCACGATGGTCGGCTGAAGACGCTGCGCGAGGTAGTCGATTTCTACATTGGAGGTGGCAGTTCCAATCCGCAGCTCGATCCGCTGATCAGGCCGCTGCTTCTCACCGCCCGGGAGCGGGACGACCTGGTGGTGTTTCTTCAATCGCTGACGGGCGAGTTACCGGAGGAAGAAAAGTGACGCGCAGCGGCAGGGTGTCTGGATGGCTGGGAGTGCTGACACTCCTCGTAGTGACGAGCGGGTGTCGACAACCGGTGGAACCGGTTCCGACAGGGCCAGAGTATTTCCGGCCTGATCCGGCAACGGCAGGCCGGATTGGTGGTCGGGTTCACTTTACCGGCCGGCGAGCAGTGGCCCGGAAGGTTGATATGGACGGCGATCCGCAGTGTGCACAGCTTCACGACCGGCCGGTCGTGGACGAGGAGCTGGCACTCTCCCGGCTTGATGGAGAGGACCGCCTGGCCAACGTCTTTGTCTACCTCAAGTCCGGGTTGGAGGGAAAGGTCTTTGAACCGCCCACCGATCCGGTGGAGATCGAGCAGCGCGGCTGTTGGTTCGGGCCGCGCGTTCAGGGGATCATGGTTGGCCAGACCCTCAAGGTGATCAACTCTGATCCGCTGACCCACAATATCCATCCGCTGGCAAAGATCAATCGTGAATGGAACCAGAGCCAGTCGCCCGGCGAAGCGCCGCTGACGCGCCGCTTTACCCGGCCGGAGGTTATGATCCGGATCAAGTGCAACATCCATAACTGGATGCATGCCTGGGTCGGAGCCGTCGCCAATCCATTCTACGCCGTGACCGGCAGTGATGGAACTTTCAGCTTCGAAGGGGTTCCACCCGGAAGCTACACGATCGAGGCGTGGCACGAAAAGCTGGGGCGGCTGGAGCAGCCGCTGACGCTGTCGGTGAACGGCCGATCCGACCTGACATTCAACTTCAAGGGAGAATGAGCGAAAGATGCGCAAGAGCCTTTCGATACTGCTGACCTGCGGACTGACACTGCTGGTGGCTGGCTGCAGCAATCCGAAGACCGGTACCGGGACGCCGACCGCCCCGATCGAGACGGCCCCCTGGACCTCCGGCTATCGAGTCTACGTCACCAACGAGTCGACGGGAGATCTGAGCGTGATCGATGGTGCGACATTCGAAGTGATCGCGACCGTCCCCCTCGGTAAGCGTCCCCGCGGAATCCACGCCAGCCCCGATCGAAGAACCATCTACGTTGCCCTCAGCGGTTCACCCCCCGCTCCCCCGGGCGTCGATGAGAGCACTTTGCCGCCGCCTGATAAGAGTGCCGACGGGATTGGTGTCTTCGATGTCGAGACCAATCGCCTGGTTCGCGTTCTGCAGGGTGGTTCTGATCCGGAAAATTTTGCTCTCACCCCGGACGGACGGACAATCCTGGTCTCAAACGAGGATGCGATGGGAATGAGCTTTGTCGACGTCGAGACCGGGCAGCTTGGTGAGACCGTCGGAGTGGGTGGAGAGCCGGAGGGGGTGACATTGGCACCGAACGGCCGGCTGGTCTATGTCACCGATGAAGCCGACTCTGCCATCTCAGTGATCGATGTTGCCGCGAGAAGACGGATCAAGTCGTTCAAGGTTGGCCGCCGTCCGCGCAATATTGTCTTTCTGCCCGACGGCAGGCGTGGTTACGTCAACGCCGAGAATGACGGTACGGTCGTTCTGTTTGACGCGACCAGGAATGAGGTGACACAGACAATTCAGCTTGGAAAGGCGGGAGAGATCAAACCAATGGGGCTGGTTCTGTCACCCGATGCAGCTCAACTCTACGTCAGTACCGGGCGGGGCAGAAAGGTCTTCATCGTTGACACCGTGACCAACCAGCCGACGGACTCCTTTGAGGTCGGTACTCGTCCGTGGGGGATTGGACTCTCACCCGACGGCAGGACTCTCTTCACCGCCAATGGGCCGTCAAACGATATCTCTGTGATCGATCTGGCGACGCGCAGCGTGGTGAAGAAGATCGAGGTCACCGGCAGTCCCTGGGGGGTCCTGGTGATTGGGCGGTAGGACGGTGCGAACGGTGCCAATGGGAAGAGGGCAGGGGGACGACCTCCTGCCCTCTCGCTACCGGCAATCGGGATTGGCTACTGAATATTCTTCAGCCAGACCTGGCGGTACTCCACCTTCATCGGGGGACCGGTGTGCATCTGGAACCCAATCAGTCCACTCATTGTCCGACCGACCGGGTCGTCATCGATGATTGAGGCCATCAGGTGACCGTTGATGATGTGGGTCAGATGGTTGCCGCGGGCAATGATGTGGAGCGTGTTCCAGTCGCCGATCCTGATGTGGCCTCGCAGGTCGTCGCCACTCCGCAGATTGGCAATCTGCTGCTTCCTGACCGGCTGTCCAGCTTCGCCGGAACGGATATGGGTCATCTGCCCACGGAGAGCAAGGAAGCCACGACCTCGCTCCTCATAGATCTGCCCGGTGTAGGTGTTCTGAAAGTCGATGTCGGCCTGGTATCCCTTGAGAACCCACTTGCCCACCTCGGGCAGCTCGCTGCTGCGGTACTGGACGCCGCTGTTGGTCGAATTGATCCGGTACTCGAGCTTCAGTTCGAAATCCTTTGGCTGACCGCCCCGCCAGACGAGAAAGGTGTTGGCCTTGAGCGGCTTCTCAGCCGTGCTCTCACCAACGATTGCTCCATTCTCGACCCGCCAGGCGTCGGGATTGCCATCCCAGCCAGTCAGACTCTTTCCATCGAAGATCGGCTCAAACCCGGTCGAGTCGTTGATGGCCACCGGATCGATTCCCGGCCCGCGCGGTCCACGCGGGCCCTGTCCTCCTGGTGATCCCTGACCTGCGGGCCGATTTTGGACGGCCACTGCCGGGGCGATCAAGGCCCCCGTCAAGACGACTCCGAGGGCGAGGAGAAGGGTAAGTTTCAGCAGATTATTCATAGTCTTCAGACAGTCTCCCATCTTCGTGATTTGGCCGATTTGAGAACGGCGTCGGTGACCCGGTCGGTCGCCAGGCCATCGCGGAAGGTTGGCGCGGCAGATTTGCCCTCCCCAAGGGCCTGCAGGAAGTCGGCAAATTGATGGGTGAAGGTGTGCTCATAGCCGATCTGGAGCCCCGGAACCCACCAGTGCTTCATGTATGGATGATCGCCATCCGTGATGTGGACATTACGCCAGCCACGGACGCGACCTTCATCCTTGTGATCAAAGTACTGGATCCGGTGGAGGTCGTGGAGATCCCAGAAGGCTGACGCATGCTCGCCGTTAATCTCAAGGGTGTAGAGGGCCTTGTGACCACGTGCGTAGCGGGTGGCCTCAAAGGTTGCCAGTGATCCATTCTCGAACCGGCAGATGAAGAGGCTGGCATCATCGATGCCGACCGGTTCAACCTGCCCGGTCAGGTTGTGTTTCCGCTCCTTGATGAAGGTCTCAGTGACAGCTGAGACCTCGGTGATCGGCCCGTTGAGCCACATTGCGGTGTCAATGTTGTGGGCGAGCAGGTCGCCGGTCACCCCGCTGCCGGCAACCGCGACATCAAGCCGCCAGAGACCCTCACCACCTTGTGGCAGATCCTGCGAGATTGTCCAGTCCTGCAGAAACTTGGCCCGGTAATGGAAGATCCGCCCGAACCGGCCCTCATCCAGCATCTGCTTGATGAGAACGACACCCGGCACGCGCCGGTAGTTGTACCAGACCATGTTCGGGACGTTGGCCGCCTCGACCGCTTCAGTCATCGCCAGCGCCTCGGCGGTGTTGCGACCAAGCGGTTTTTCGCACATTACCATCTTGCCGGCCTTTGCTGCGGCGATCGCGACCTCGGCGTGGGTGTCATTCGGACTCGCGATATCGATCAGGTCGATATCCGGTCGCTCGATCAGCGCCCGCCAGTCGGTCTCGATCGACTCGTAGCCCCAGTTCGTGGCAAATGACTTTACCCGATCGGCGTTACGCGCACAGACCGCCTTCAACTTTGGCTGATAGGGGAGATCGAAGAAGCGCCCCGACTGCAGGAACGCGTTCGAATGTGTCCGCCCCATAAAGCCATAACCGATCAATCCGATATTGAGATTCTTTTTGCTCATGTCCTTTTCCGGTTGGGTTGGCCCTCTGGCCGGTCCTCAGTTCCAGCCGTGTGCGTCACGGACGGCAATCATCGCGGCGAGAATATCGTTCCAGGTCTGCGGATTGGTCATGGTCTCGTTCGAGAACATGCAGCCATCCCAGTTGATATGCTGCGTGCTGCGGGTAAGCTGCCCGCTCTCGTCACGAAGCCAGAGACCGGCCGCCCGCACGATCTCCATCTTGCCATTCGGATCATTTGGCAGGCAGTGGCGACCTGTCTTGTCGTGCGAGCCCGATCCCTTGACTGTAGCGTCGTTCTGGGCGACGTGGAAGTCCTTGACCCACGGGCGGAGCGACTTCGTCATCCGGCCGAGGGCGTCGTAAAGAACCTCCTTATCGACCCAGTCGTAGCCCTCTGGCAGCAGCCGGTGCTCCGGCGCATTGTAGCCCAGGGTAAAGAGCAGGGTGTGAGCCATATCGGCCTGGATGCCGAGGGTCTCCGGACGGCCAACCTGTTCGAGCAGCTCTTCGAGATACTTCCAGCTGTGCATTCCACCCCAGCAGATCTCACCTTCAGCGGCCAGCCTCTCCCCGTAACTTTCGGCGATGTTGCAGGCTTCGCGGAAGGTATCGGCGATCTTTCTGGTGTTCCCGGCCGGGTCGGCTGACCAGTCAGCGGGGCTGCAGGATGAGTCGACGCGGACGACGCCGTACTGGCGGATCCCAAGTCGGTTCAGCTTGACTGCAATCTCGCAGGACTTGCGAATCTGAGTCAGAAAGGCCTTCCGCTCATCCTCCGAACCCATTGCCGAACCACCACCAGTCGGACCCCAGACCGGTGCGACCAGCGAACCGATGACCAGGTTGCGTGAAGCGACCTGGTCGGCCAGCTCTTTTAACTGATCGTCCGTCGAATCGATGTCGGTGTGGGGCAGAGACAGGAATATATCGACTCCGTCAAATCTCTGGCCATTCACCTCTGCCGCCGCCGTCATATCGAGCATCTTCTCAAACTCGATGATCGGCTCGGCGTCGGGTCCGCCCTTGCCGACCAGACCAGGCCACGTCGCATTATGAACTTTTGGAAAGGCGTTCCTTGTTTCTGTGCTCATAGATTCCATCCTCCGGAAAGCAGATTGTCTTCAAAAATTACAGGTTACCGGGAAGGTCTTACCTCGGCCATAGCCTGAGTGATCGCCGCTGTTACCAGCGGGGCCATGACGCCATAGCCGGCATCATTGGGAAGCAGTCCATCGTCAGAGAGTGCCGGCTTCAGATTTCGCCCCTCGGCCATCGCCGCATAGCAGTCAACAAAGATCGAACCGCTCGCCGCGGCATACTCCTTCAACCAGTTGTTGATGCTGATGATCTTTCCAAACGGCCGAACCAGTGACTGCTTACGTTGGGTGTCATTGATCGGGGTCAATGAGGAGATCACAACCTTGATGCCGTTGGCCTTCGCCAGCTCGACCATCGAGGTGATATTTTCGGCGGTCATCGCCGCGGTGATCGGCTCCTGGAAGCTGGCGATGTCGTTCATCCCCGCGAGGATGACCACCACCCCGGGTCGGAGCTTGATCACATCCTGGCGGAAACGGACAAGCATCTGCGGAGTTGTCTGGCCGGTAATTCCACGATTAATGAGTGCGGGGTTGCTGAAGAGGCCGTCCTTTGCGCTGCCCCAGCGCTCGGTGATCTCGTCGCCGATGAAGACGACCCGCTGCTCGGTCGGCTTCAGCTTTGGAAGCTCGGCGTTGGCACTGCCATAGCGGATCAGTCCGGCCCAGTCGGCGAGCAGCCGACGCTGGAACTCGACTCGCTGCTCGAGCGCCTCGATCACGGGCGCACAGCCCTGCGGTCGACTGGCTCCGGTCAGGCCGAGCAGCACAAGCGATCCGATGATGGAGAGCAGAACCTGGCCGAACGGAATCCGGTTTCTCATGCGGTATACCTCACTCAAAGATCAGACGATCCTTCCGGGCGTCAACCTTGGCCACGTCGATGCCGGGAACCTTCTTCAGATCATCGATCGATTTGAAGGGGCCATTCGCTTCGCGATACCGGATGATCGCCGCCGCCTGCGAGCGCCGCAGGCCAAGGCCGCTCTCGAAGTCGATGGCGGCGGCCTGATTGACCC
>JBEGMZ010000373.1:0-8322 GCA_041182745.1 Acidobacteriota bacterium | reverse complement strand
ATCTCAAGGCCAAGTCCCGTGAGGTCTCGTCACGAGTCAAAATCTTTACCCGTGAGACCGAGAGGGTCGTTCTGCAGGACACCTGCGATACGAGTCGTGGCAGCGCCTGGATTCACCGAAGTTATCTTGTCAAATAACTTCGGGACAACTCCTGCCCGGTACCACTCAAAGTTTGCGTCCTCATCCCACTGCCTCAGCCGGCTGTTCGAGCCACCAGTCCGCCAAACCTTGCCGGGCTGATAGATGGATCGCGATCTGAACCTACGGGTCGCGATCCATCTCAGATCAATCTATTCAAAGCCGGTTTGTTAAAAGCCGGCCAACTCCTTATTCAAATTTGCCGACTTGGAGCGGTGCTTGTCAACGCCGCTGTCAGGACTTAGAATCCGATGTTATGGCAGGGTGCGATTGAGAACAGGGAGTTGATGGATGCGACGTGAGACAACAGTCTGGTATAGCGAACGGCTGGGTCGAGAGATGCCTCTCGTCGCCTACGGCCATTTTGGTCTACCAGTTCTGATGCTTCCGACCGCCGCCGCTGACTACCTCGAATACGAAAGATTCCAGCTGGTCAACGCCCTCCGGTGGTGGCTCGATGCGGGGAAGGTCAAGCTCTACTCGATCAATAGTGTCAATCAGCTAGCCCTGCTCAATCAGGAGAGCGCGCCGTGGGAGAGGGTTGAGTGGCTCAGCCGTTACGAGGGCTATGTTCTCGAGGAGGTTCTGCCGCTCATCCGTCGCGACTGCCAGGATCAGGCGATCAGGCCGCATCTTCTCGGCATCAGCCTTGGTGCGACTTCAGCGGCCAACCTCTTCTTCCGTCGTCCTGACAGTTTTAGCGGCTCGATATTGGTCAGTGGAAGTTACGATATTCGACCTTTTCTCGATGGCCATCACGGCAATGATGTCTACTTCCATAACCCGGTCGAGTTTCTGCCCCGGCTGAATGGAGCACCACTCGATACGCTTCGGAACTCCGGGCAGCCGATTCTGATCTTCAGCGGGCAGGGAAAGTTCGAAGCGCCGGAGCGTTCCCGCCAGCTTGCTGCAATTCTGGCCGCACTTGGAGTACCTCACCGCCTGGATATCTGGGGTGAGGATGTCGATCACGACTGGCACTGGTGGCGACAGTGCCTTCCATACTACTTTGGAAAACTGTTTGGCTGATCAATCGCTCGCCAAATCACAATTGAACCATCATAAAAAATCGAAGGAGAGACAGAAATGACCATAGGCATACCTGGTAAGAAGATTTCGGGAGTGATCCTCCTCCTCGTTGCACTGGCACTGACCGGCCTCGCGCAGGGAGATTTCAAGGGTAAAGGGGATGGTATCGAGACCTGTCCCGTCACTGGCGAGAAGATCACCAGCAAGGATGTGAGCGGGGAGTTCTTTGGACGCACCGTCTATTTCTGCTGTGGTGGCTGCCTCGACTCAGCGAAGAAGAGCCCGGAACTCTACGTCAAGAAGACGGAGAAGGAGCAGCTTGAGGCCGTCAAAGCCCTCGGTAAGCCGGCCGGTGGTCACGGTGACCACGCCCACGCTGCCGCCATGGCGGATGGCAAGTTCCTCGGCAAGGGGGATGGTGTTGAGACCTGTCCGGTTACCGGTGAAAAGCTCACCAGCCGCAACATCAAGGGAGAGTTCTTTGGCCGGACGGTCTATTTCTGCTGTGAGGGATGTCTGGCAACTGCCGGTAAGAATCCTGACCTGTATATCAGAAAAGAGGCCCCCAAGTCGGGATCGACTGCCTTTCTCGGCCGCGGTGACGGCGTCGAGACCTGCCCGGTGACGGGTGAGCCGGTCGACAAGAAGGCGAAGGGAGAGATCAATGGCCGGACGGTCTATGTCTGCTGCCCTGGCTGCCTCGATACGATCCGGAGCAATCCGTCTGCCTATCTGAAATAGCGGCCTCGCGCGCCGGGTGATGGGTCCGTCTTTGGCGACCATCACCTGGCACGCCATTTCACCTCTACTCTCCACCAGCCTTCCTCTTTACTTTTTTACTTTTACTCGTCACTCCTACTCGTCAAAAAAGATTACCTGCGGGGTGCGCATCGCGCCGAGTACCTCCCGGAGGCTCTCTCTCAGTTCGCTGACGACGGTGTCGTGGGCGACCAGGATTCCCAGAAGATCGGCGTCCCGCGCCACCTCAACAATCGAACCATAGTTCCAATCAGGGACGAAAGGATCGTACAGACTGACCCGGTAACCGTCCTCTTTCAGAAGATCGAAGACCCTTATCCCCGGGCTTTCCCGCACATCCTCGCTATTCCTCTTGTAGGTTGCTCCGATCAGAACCACGGCGGGATCAGCAACGAAGCGGACCGCGCGGCGGATTTTTCCTGCCACCCGGCCGGGCATCTCGTCATTGATCAGGCGCCCGGTGGTGATCAGCCGTGAGTTGTATGGGGCGATCTCGTGGAGGAACCACGGCGCGAACGGGATGCAATGTCCACCCACGCCAATCCCCGGCTTCAGGATGTTGACGCGAGGATGTCTGTTCGCGAGTTCGATCACCCCTCGCACATTCAGGTCAAGATCATCGCAGATCGACGCAAACTCATTCGCCAGCGCGATATTGACGTCCCGGTAGGTGTTCTCAAAAAGCTTGGCCAGCTCGGCCGACAGATCATCGGTCTGGAAGAGCTGCCCTTTGACAAATGAGTTGTAGAGCTCGGCCGCCTGCTGGCCGGCGATCTTGTCGATCCCTCCGATGATCCGGTCGTTGTGCACTATTTCGTGAAAGATATTGCCGGGTAAAATTCTCTCCGGACAGTAGGCGAGTGATAGATCGCCGGGAATCGACAGCCCGGTCAGCTTTTCAATGAGGGGGCGAAGAAGATTGCGACAGGTCAGTGGTGGAACGGTGCTTTCGACAAGAATCAGGTTACCCGGTCGAAGATGGGGACAGATCGACTCGACGGCGCTGATGACGTGCCTCAGGTCGGCCACTTTTTTGAGTGGATCGATCGGGGTTGGAACGGCGATCACAAATACGTCACCCTCCGTGACTGTATCTTGTGCGACCAGATTCCGCTGAACCCTCTCATCCCGTAACAGATCCTGAAGCTCCGGTTCATGGATCGGCACGATACCCTCATTGATCGCGCGCACCACCTTCTCGTTGATATCAACTGCGATGACGGTCTTTCCCGCGCTCGCCCACATCAGGGCCGCTGGCAGGCCGACGTAGCCGGCGCCAATGACAACAATCTTGTTCTTTGTACTCATGGCAAATCAGAAGGAGAGGGAACCCTGAGGTTCCCCGGGCATTCAGGTGGATTCAAAGAGGATGACTGCCAACCTGACGGTGGGGTTGACGAGGGCGTGAACTCCACCGTCGCGGCGTGGAGTCACGCGACAATCGTTTCAAGTTGTCCGGGCGCGGCTTAGCCAGGCAGCTCAAAGTCGGCAAACTGCTGACGGAGGACCTTCTTGTCGAACTTGCCCACGCTTGTCTTGGGAATCGATTCGATGAAGATGATCTCGTCCGGCATCCACCACTTGGCGAACTGACTTTCGAGCCGGGTGAGGATCTCCTCCTTCGTGACGGACTGGCCCGGCTGTGTGACGACACACGCCAGCGGACGCTCCTGCCACTTCGGGTGAAATACTGCAATCACCGCCGCCTCAGCCACTCCCGGAATGGCCATGATCGCGTTCTCGAGATCGACCGACGAGATCCACTCGCCACCGCTCTTGATCAGATCTTTCGAGCGGTCCGCAATCGCCATATAGCCCTCGGCATCGATCGTTGCGACATCACCGGTATCGAGCCAGCCGCCGGGGAACTTCTCCTCGGTCGGTTCTTCGCGGTAGTAACTGGAGGCGATCCACGGCCCGCGGATCAGCAACCGCCCCATCGAGACCCCATCGTGCGCAACGTCTCGATTTTCGCCATCGACAATGCGCAGTTCAAGCCCCGGAGCGCAGAGGCCGGCCCGCTGTTTGATATCGAGCTGTCGCTCTCGTGGCCACTCGAGCATGTGCGGTTTCAGACGCGAGACGGTTCCGAGCGGGCTGGTCTCGGTCATTCCCCAGGCCTGGATGAACTCGATCCCCAGATTTGTTTCAAACCAGTCGATCAGCGCCCGTGGCGGAGCCGATCCACCACAGACCATGGTCCGGAGGCTCGACAGATCGTACTTGCCCGGGTTGTTACGCAATTCGTTCATCACGCCAAGCCAGATCGTCGGAACCCCAGCGGTGAAGGTCACCTTCTCGTCCTGGATCAGCTGGCAGATCGAGGCACCATCCATCATCGCTCCCGGATAGACCTGCTTGATGCCAAGCATCAGCGCGGTGAATGGCATTCCCCAGGCGTTGGCGTGGAACATCGGAACGACGGCCAGAACGGTTGCCTGGCGATCAAGCCCGAGCAGTTCGGGCAGGGAACCGGTGATCGTGTGCAGATAGTTGGAGCGGTGGGTATACATCACCCCCTTTGGCTTGCCAGTCGTACCGCTCGTGTAGCACAACCCCATCGGCGTATTCTCGTCAAGTTCGGGCCACGTAAACTGCGGGGATTGGGCGCCAATCAGTCTCTCGTAGTCGAGCGCCGGCTCAAGTGCCGTCTTGAAGCTGCCCGTATTGCTCATGACGACGATCTGTCTGACCGTCGGGATCTTCCCGGCCAGTCGCTCAACAAGGGGCAGCAGATCCTCGTCGACAAATATGACCCGATCCTCGGCATGGTTGATGATGTACTCAAGGTCGGCCGGTGAGAGACGAAGGTTGAGGGTATGAAGCACCGCTCCCATGGCCGGTACCGCGTAGTAAAGCTCGAGATGCCGGTGAGTGTTCCAACCGAAACTGGCAACGCGGTCCCCCGGCTCCACCCCGAGAGCGGTCAGAGCGTTGGCGAGCTGCCGTGCCCGTTGGCCAACCTCGCTATAGTTTGTCCGGTGGATGCGATCGCGGAAACGGGTCACGATCTCGACTCCGGGAGCGAGTTGCGGGGCCCGATCCATCAGAAGTGACATGCTTAGTGGACTCTTCATCATTGTCATGGCTGGTCAAACACCTCCTCGATTGTTGTTCAGATTAAAAGACAGGCTCTGCCAGATGTGCCAGCACCATCGCCGAAGACTTTTCGACCTCGGCGTGGAGCGAATTGCCGTGCGCATCCATCGTCACGATCGCCGGGAAGTCGGTCACCTGAAGGTGCCACATCGCCTCCGGAATCCCGAAGTCGAGCAGGTGAACGGCAAGAACTTCGTCGATACATCGCGCATAGTACTGGGCAGCTCCGCCGATGCCATTCAGGTAGACAGCCCCAAACTCCTTCATCGCGGCAAGAGTCTTTGGCCCCATCCCGCCTTTGCCGATCACGGCACGCACTCCGTATCGTTTGATGATCTCTCCCTGATAGGGTTCCTCGCGAATGCTGGTTGTCGGACCCGCCGCCTTGATTCGATACTTCTCGTCCTTGAGAACCACCGGCCCGCAATGGTAGAGGATCGATCCCGCGAGGTCGACCGGCGGATCGTTCTTCATCAGATGGGCGTGAACGGCATCACGGCCAGTGTAGAGCTCACCCGAGACCAGCACCACATCACCGACCTGCAGTTCCCGCACCTGATCTTCAGTCAACGGGGCGCGGAGAGTCTTCTCCCGACCAGTGCGGACAAATCCATCGGTCCGCGACATCTCCTGCTCCGGCCGGTCAGCCTCCCGGTAGAGCCAGCGTCGGATCTCCCCGGTCCTTGCATCGAGGATGACCCCCAGCCGCCGGAAGGCCCAGCAATCGTATGCTACCGACACAAAGAAGCTTGCTGGCAGCCGGTTGAGCGCTCCGATCTTGCAGCCAATCAGTGTCGTCCCTCCCCCGAAACCCATCGTACCGATGCCGAGCGTGTTGGAGGTCCGAACGATATAGTCCTCAAGCTTTGCCAGTTCCGGATTTGGATTGGTGTCGTCGAGGGTGCGGAAGAGCTGCTCCTTGGCGTGCAGATACCCGGTTGCCCGATCCCCGCCAATGCAGACGCCAATCGCCCCGGCACTGCATCCCTGACCCTGCGCCTGCCAGACGGCGTGGAGCAGGCATTTGCGTACGCCGTCGAGATCACGACCGGCCTTACCGAGGTGGGGCAGCTCCATTGGCAGCGAGTACTGGATATTCTTGTTCTCGCAACCGCCTCCCTTGAGCAGCATCCGGACCTCGATCTCATCCTCATTCTCCCACTGCTCGAAGTAGATCGACGGCGTTCCGGGGCCGAGATTGTCACCGCTATTCCTGCCGGTCAGTGAGTCGACCGAATTCGGGCGAAGCTTCCCTTTGCGGGTCGCCTCAGCAATGGCAAGCCGGATCTCCTCCTTCAGCGCAATCTGGTTCGTCCCGATTGGAGTCTTGATCTTGAAGGTTGGCCAGCCGGTATCCTGACAGATTGGACCCTCATTGCTGCACGCCATGTCGATGTTGGTCGCAATCACCTGGAGCGCCTGGGACGACCGCGCGCCCTCCTCCTCGTCCATCGCCCGCGCCATCGCCGCACGCACGTCCGGCGGCAGATTGGTCGATGTCTGTGTGATCAACTCAACCATGCTTCTGGCAAAACCGTCTGCCACTGATCTTCCCATCACTGATCTTCCTTTTTGTTTCTATGGTTTGATTTCTATATCTTCGTCACTTTGGACGACTATGATTGCCTGAATTAAATCCGGAATACCTAATTTACCACCGATCAGGCAGCGTTTGAAACTGGATGGTGAAGAATTGTCCGCTGAGGTTGCCGGCCGGCAGTGCCATCGCCTTATGACTCGATCGAGATGCTGGCTGCCGCATCCTTACGCCGGGAAAAGAGGCGGGCCCGGCATAGATCATTAAGATGCCGGCTCTGCCAGAAGATCAATTCTGATCTCGAAGCCCGGGTCGAGGTTGTGGGCGGAGACCCGCCCCTGGCACGCTTCAACGCAGGTCTTGACGATGGCCAGACCGAGGCCTGTTCCACCCGTCTCGCGGGCGCGATCGTTCTCCGGTCGGTAGAATGGTTCGAATATCCGGTCGAGCTCGCTCTCAGAAATCCCGCGGCCCTGGTCGATGATACTGATCACCGACCGGTTCCCCTGCCGGCTGCCACGAACTACGATTGGCCCGGCATCACCAGCGTAGCGGCATGAGTTGCGGATGACGTTGGCCAGTGCCCGGCTGAGGAGTTCCGGATGAGCAACAACCTGCAGCTTGTCGTCGATCTCAATCTCGACCACCGCTCCACCCGCTTCCCGCGAGCTGACCTTCTCAACCAGCGGCCGCAATGTGACCGTGGTCAGGTTGATCGTGGCCTCCTTCAGACCGGTTCTGGCATAGGCGAGGAGTTCGCTGACCAGTTGTGACATCAGAACGACCTCCTCACGGGCATCCTTGATGTAGTGCTGGAGAGATCGATCAGCGCGATCTTCAAGGATCTCAAGGGCGACCCCCATCCGGGCGAGCGGCGAGTTCAGTTCGTGTGAAATGTCGCCCAGAAATCTCTTCTGGCCATTGACGAAGCCGTCAAGTCGAGTCGCGAGGTGATTGACCGCCCGGCCAAGGCGACCCAGCTCATCTGCCCGCCGGATGGTGACCCGGCTCCCAAATCGCTCATTAGCAATCTCTTCGGTGGCGCGTGTAATCTGCCCGATCGTTCCGGTGAGTCCGCGCACAAATGGAATCCAGAGCAGAATCGATGTGATCAGTATTGTTGCCGCAAGGATCACCAGGGGCCAGGGATCGAAGAAGAGGCCGTGCCCGGTGAAGGAGTCCGAGACTGCGATCAGAAAAGCTGCCCGCATTGGTTCGCCGGGTGAGTCTGCGCTGGATCCCGGGTTGATCGGGATTCGCAGACCAGCCCAGTAACGGGTCGGGTCGGACGTTTTGACCATCAGGCTCCGCGGACGGGAACCCATCCCGGGCATCCTCCCGGGAGGTGGCGCCGCGCTACCACGTTGATGGTCGATGCCGGAACTGGCGCCCGATGGCCTGACCGGACGGAAGGGGGGCGGCAGAAGCCGTCGGCGCACCTCCTCCGGCAATGCCATGGGGCGACCCGCAATCTGCTCACCCTGGGGAGCGAAAAGTGCGAAATCGACCTTCCAGCTCTCAGCGTGACGTCTCAGAATCTCATCCTGTCCTTCCCGGGGCAGCTCGCGCAACTCATCGGCGATTACCCGCGAGACGATCTCGAACCGACTGTCGGACGTGAAGATCAGAAGGCGTTCCGGATCAAACTGGTAGCGAAGGGTAACAATGCCGATCAGCAGTCCGCCGATCAGTGCGAGGTTGAAGAGGACGAGAAGGATTATCTTCAGATAGAGTGACGAACGGAGCCAGGCCTTCATTCT
>JBEGMZ010000372.1:0-9257 GCA_041182745.1 Acidobacteriota bacterium | reverse complement strand
GAGGTGCTGGCGGCCGCGGGCCGCCGCCGGTCACTCCACGTACATCGTCTCGTTGCTCGTGAGCACCGCCCACGCCAGGGCCTTCCAACCGCGGCCCTCACCGCCGCCCGCCCTCGCGGCCTTCGTCACGAACGCCAACGCCTCGTCCAGTTCGGCCGGCTCCGGCGCGCGTCCGAAGGCGAGCAGCCAGGCCCGGGTCACCCGGTCGGGGCCGCCGGAGGGCACGTCGGCCATGAGCCGTTTTGCGAAGTCGCCGGCCAGCTTCCGGCCGAAGGGATTGTTCATCAGCAACAACGCCTGGGCCGGAACGGTCGAGGTCCGCCGGGCCGCCATGGTTGCGTTGGTGTCGGGGCCGTCGAAAACCCCGAGGACCGGGTGCCGGAAGAGCCGCTGGGTCATCACGTAGACACTGCGGCGGTTGCTGGGGTAGTCACCGCGAAACGGGGCGTTGAGGTCGAAGCGGGCATCAACCCAGGAGGGAAAGGGGTGCTGGCCGCCGCGACTTCGATCGAGCGTGCCGGCGATGGCCAAGAGCGTGTCGCGGATCGCCTCGGCCTCCAGCCTCCGCCGCGGATGCCGCCAGACGAGCGTGTTGCCCGGGTCCTTCTCGACGCTTCCCGGAACATCGACGGCGGCCGCCTGCCAGGCCCGCGAGAGCAGAATCCGACGGTGGAGCCGCTTGAGCGACCAGCCGTCGGCCATGAAGGAGTCGGCGAGCCAGTCGAGCAGTTCCGGATGGCTCGGCCGCTCGCCGCGGACGCCGAAGTTGTCGAGCGTGGCCACCAGCCCGCGGCCGAAGTGATGGTGCCACACGCGATTCACGAAGACCCGGGCGGCGAGCGGGTTGGACCGCGACGTGAGCCAGCGGGCGAGTTCCAGCCTTCCCGATCCCGCACCGCCAGCGATGGTCGGCGGATGGTCGCCGGCGACCACCTCGGGCATCCCGCGCGGCACGGTGTCGCCGAGCAGTTCCGGGTTGCCCCGCCGGTGGAGCCGGGCGTCGGCCGGCGTTCCCTCGCTGACCGCATAGAGCATCGGATACGGCGGTGAGCTGGCAAGCCGCTGCTTCTCGGCCTCGAGCCATTCGAGCCCATGCAGCATGAGCTCCCGAAACTTGCCGTCGTGTTCGGCGAGGAGTTCCTCCCGCCGCCGGTCGAGGTCGGCGAGGCCCGCCGGGTCGTCTTCGGCCGCCTCGGCCCTGGCCTCTTCGTTGGCGGCAAAGGCCTCGAGGGTGGGCGCGAGCCAGGCGCGGAAGTGATTGTTGATCTGGTATTCGTAGCGGGCGATCGTTTCCCAGTAGGCGTCGGCCTCGCCGCGGGCATCGGGATCGAGCGCGAGCGGCACGAGCCCCGAGGGGGACTTCTCGTTCGACATTCCCATCCACGGGTAGCGGGTGCTCGCGAAAATCCCGTACAGGCGGTAATAGTCGGTCGCCATCAGCGGATCGAACTTGTGGTCGTGGCACCGGGCGCAGCGGAGCGTGAGCCCCATCATGCCCCGGCCGACGGTGTCGATCGTGTCTTCGATCGTCAGGTGGATGCTCTCGGCCTTGCCGTTGCCGAACCGCCGCGACAGGGAGATGAAGCCCGTCGCCATCGCGAGGTCGCGGCGATGGCGGAGCGCCGCGGCATCGGCCGGAGCGGTCGCGTCGGGGGTCGGCACGGGCTCGGCCGCGGCCAGCAGATCGCCCGCGATCTGGGCCTCGAGAAACCGGTCGATCGGGAGGTCGGCGTTGAGCGAATCGATCACCCAGTCGCGGTAGAACCAGGCTTCGCGCATCTTATCCTTCTCGTAGCCGTCCGAGTCAGCGTAGCGGGCGGCATCCAGCCAGAGCCGACCCCAGCGCTCACCGTAGTGGGGCGAGGCGAGCAGCCGCTCAACCTGCCTCTCCCAGGCCCGTGGGCTCTGATCCGCAACGAAGGCATCAACCTCGGCAGCGGTTGGCGGCAGGCCGGTCAGGTCAAGGCTCAATCGCCGCAGCAGAGTCTCTCTCCCCGCCATCGCTGAGGGTCTCAAACCCTCAGACTCGAGTTTGGCGAGGACGAATGAGTCGATCGGATTGTCGACCCATCCAACCAGACGTGGTCGCGGCACCGTCGGTCGCACCGGCGCGACAAAGGCCCAATGCGTCGCTCCAGCCTGCCCGCTCACCGCCCACGATCCGTTTACAAAACTCAGCCCGACCACGACCAGCGCCACCAGCAATGTCAGGTATCTTCCTCTCACGATCTTTCGCCTCCCTCAAATTCTGATGAAGAGCTTCCGTCGATACATCCAGTAGAGAATCAGCCAGAAGACCAGCAGTGCGTAGCCGCCACTGAGCAGCGTCGCATTGCCTGCTCCCAGCAGATTGAAGATCTCACGACCGAAATGAACCTTGAACGACTCGATGACAAAATTGTCGATCAGATGAACTATGACATAGATGGCAATCGAGTTCATGCCGATCACCACCAACGGAAAGACCGGCTTTCGCCACGACTTCAGATCGACAAGGTAATAAAAGGCCGCCAGCAGCAGAAAACAGCAGCCACCGCTGAAGATGGTCCAGCCCGGGGTCCAGATCCTCTTCACCACCGGACAGATACCGGTGTAATGAAGAATGAGACCGGCCGAAATTCCGATCAGGCCGGCAATGACAAGACGCCGCAGCAGTCTCTGCGGGCCGTAGTTGGCACGCAGCCATCTTCCGGCGATCAGCCCGAGGATCATTGTTCCAAGCGTCGGAATGAAACTCAGCGTCGAGTAGCCACCTCCATTGTGGGTGAATGGGGTAACCCGTGGAAAGAGGTTGAGAAACCAGGTGTCGAACGCCCACGCGAGGTTGCTGTTCTTGTTGAAGTGGGCGGCGACGCCGGTCTGATGGTGCGGCCAGTCGGGTGGAACGCCGACGGCGCCATAGTCAAACCCGGGACCCGGCACCGGATAGAGGACGAAAGCCAGCCAGTACCCAACAATGATCAGAGCAAATGCTCCCCAGATGACACGCCCGGATCGGTGGCCAAGCCAGAAGAGAAAAAGATAGCCCATTCCAATCTGGCTCAGGGTGTCCTCAAACGTCCACCTTGTCTGCGGATGACCGACCGAGCGCAGGAAGACCCCGAGCAGGATCAGTACCACCGCCCGCCAGCCGGCATGAAGCCACGCCCGGTATGAAGACTCCCCCCGTGCCTCACGGCTTGCCAGCGAGTAGGGCAATGCGACGCCAACCAGAAACGAGAAGGACGGCTGGATGAGATCGTGCAGAGTGCATCCAAACCACGCCACGTGTGACTGATTGAGCGCCAGAAACTGCCAGAGCCGGTTACCCGGGTGCGACTCCGCTACCTTTGAGAGGTGCAGAATCTCGGCCATCATCAGGAACATCACCAGCCCCCGGTATGCGTCCATCGAAGCAAGCCTGGTCATCGGGAGGCTCGGCCCGGAACTTCTCGCTGTCGTCATAGCAGCACTACTCCTCAGCAGTTTGTTTGGACGGATCGAACTCCGCGACGACTGGTGCATGATCCGACGGTTTTTCAAGCGCCCGGGGAATCCTGTCGATCCAGGCGGCGACGCAGGCCCCGGACAGCTCCTCAGTCGCCCAGATATGATCGATCCGTATTCCATGGTTGCGGCGGAATCCACCTGCGCGGTAGTCCCACCACGAAAAATGGCCACCCTCGGGATGATGACGCCGGAAGAGATCGACCCAGCCGCACTCGCGAACCGCTTCAAGGGCGGCTCGCTCCGGCTCACTGCAGAGCACCTTACCAGCCCACAGCTCGGGATCGTGCACATCTGCGTCGGTCGGCGCAATATTGAAATCTCCACAGATCAGCGCCGGCCCTGTTCCGACCAACTCACTTTGACAAAATTGGCGCAGCTTCGCCAGCCAGTCCAGCTTGTAGGCATACTTCTCTGATCCAACCTCGGAACCGTTTGGGATGTAGACGTCGATCACCCTGATCCCGGCTATTGTCGCCGCGATCAGCCTCCGCTGGGCGTCCGGTGCGTCGTCGGCGAAGCCACGCCGCACATCCCTGAGCGGGTGACGGGCGATGATCGCCACTCCATTGTAGGTTGGCTGTCCGAAGATCTCGAGATGATATCCGCGCTCGGTGAACTGCCGTCGCGGAAACTTGTCATCAGTGCACTTCGTCTCCTGCAGGCAGAGAACATCCGGCTGGTTCTCGTCCAGCCATCCGAGCACCTGGGGTAGACGAACCGTGATTGAATTGACATTCCAGGTCGCGATTTTCATATGATTACAATTGGTCAAAGTCTGCGTTTATGGCGATACAATACCCCCATTCTAAGCAAATCGCAAAATCGATTAAGCATAACCGGCCAAAAATGGATCGTGATAACTGCGGCTCAAGGTAGACGTTTCTGTGGCAAGCCGAGGCCGTCCTGCCATTGAGATTGAAGTCATGTATAATGAAGTTACGGTACAAAAGGTAACGCTGAGCATCTATTGCAACTAATGTTTGAAGAACGAAGCAGGGAAAAACAAAGCACGACGGAAAGCTGGAAGGACGGAAAGCTGGTATGAAAAGAAGCGCGAAGTATGGTCACTTGATCAAGGTAGCGTTGACCGCATGGCTCTTGAGCAGTTGCACGCTCATTTCCGCCCAGGATCCGGCGCTCCCGCCAAAGCCGAAGCCGCGCCCTCCGACCGAGAATCCCCAGGACAAACGTGGGGCGCGCCGTCAGGGAGCTCAGGCTGATGACCAGAACCTTGATCGTGACGCCACGATCAAGGTTGCGACCGATCTTGTTGTTCTCGATGTCTCAGTGATCGATCAGAACAACAATCCGATCTTCGACCTGAAGAAGGACGATTTTCAGGTCTCCGAGGACAAGGTGCCACAGCCAATTGAGGATGTCAGTCGGGCCGAGGTGCCGGTTAGTCTGGGGCTGGTCATCGATACCTCCGGCAGCATGCGTGCGAAGCTGCAGACGGTCTCCGATGCGGCACTCGATCTGGTCAAGCAGCTGAAGCAGGATGATGAGGCCTTTGTTGCGCAGTTCAAGGCTGAACCCGAACTGCTCAAGGAGTTCACCTCGGATCGGGTCGAGCTTGAGGATGCGATTGGAGAGATGTTTACCAGTGGCGGTACTTCGCTGCTCGATGCCCTGATCGCGACGGCTGACTACGCTCACGAAAAAGGGAAGAATCGCCGCAAGGCGCTGATTGTCATCACCGATGGGCTGGAGCGAAACAGCAGTGTCAAGGAGAAGGAGGTGCTCGACGCGATCAAGGAGAATGAGGTCCAGATCTACCTCGTCGGCTTTATCGATGAGGAGGACGACACGAAGAGCTTCTTCGGAAAGTCTCCGGCCAAGAAGGCGCGTGAGCTGCTGACGCGCCTCGCCGACGATTCAGGTGGAAGAGCCTTCTTTCCACGTGATATCGCCGAGATACCCGGCATTGCCACCCGGATCGCCAGCGATATCCGCACACAGTATCTGGTCAGCTACTATCCGACAAACGATAAACGGGATGGAAGCTTCAGGTCAGTAAAGGTCAGTGTCACGCCACGCGAAAACCGGAGATTGATTGCCCGCACCCGTCAGGGCTACTATGCCCGAAAGGAGCAGCCGTAGCGAGACCAGCTGCGGAGCGTACATCCGGCGCCGGAGAAGGTAGGGCTACTATGCCTGAGAGGAGCAGCCGTAGCGAGAGTAGTTGGAGAAGCCTCGCAGGAAGGGGACTGTGGTGTGGCAAGCCCCCTTCCTGCTCAGCAGGATCCTCCGTCTACCTGCGATCTTTGAACTGGTCATAGAGCCTTGTGTGCCGATTGCTGAGGCTTGAAGGCACTCCGTTGATCAGCATTTGTTTGACCCTCGTCTTGAATTCGAGGATATCCCCGTCGGTGATCACAAGGTTGGCAATCTTGCCGACCTCGATCGAGCCGACCAGTTTGTCGACGCCGAAGATCTGTGCCGGATAGAGGGTGATCCCTTTGAGCGCCTCTTCGCGGGGGAGTCCAAACGCCGCGGCCGTGCCGGCGTGATAGGGCAGGAGTCGCACATTGTAGGCGGTGCCGCCAGAGGTGAAGGCAATCTTCACTCCGGCCTTGTGAAGCTCAGAGGCACGGGCGAACGCTTCATCGTATGGTGCGTCATCGCTTCCGGGCAGCTCAAGCACCCCGCCGAGAATGACTGGAATATTGCGTTCCTTGAGTAGTTTGGCGTGCTTGATCGCCTCATCACCACCATTGATGATCAGTTTCAGCTTATATTTGTCGGCGAGGTCGATCGCGCCTTTGATCTCGCCAGCGCCATTGGCGGTGACAAGGACAGGAACCTCGCCTCTGATTACCGGGACGAGGGCCTCGAGCCCAAGGTCGACATCCCGGGGCGGGAGCGTCTTGTCGCTGGCCGTGGCCTGACGAGCCTGGTGATAGGCAATGGCGTCATCCAGCTTTTCACGCAAGGACTCGACCTGTCGATCACGTGCCTGGCGCTGCTGGTCGCTCGGAGGGGCCGCAAACCCTCCGCCAAATCCACCGCTGCGGCGGAAGCCGAGTTGTGGATAGTTGATGTGGACCGCCGCCGGGGCCGAGATCTTCATCAGCTCCGGTGTCCAGCCGTCGAGATTGATCAGCGCGCACTGGCCCGAGATGATCCCACCCTGGGGACAGGTGACAGCCGAGGTCACGCCGTTCATGCGGCCGACCGGGATCAGTTCACTGTAGGGGTTGACGGCGCTGAGCGCCTTCATGTTGGCGTTGAATTCACCAAGCTCGGTCGTGTCGACGGTCGCATTGACCGAACTCACTTCGGTCAGACCGATGACGGTACCGGCATCGATCAGTCCGGGATAGACCGCAAGGCCGGTTGCATCGATCACCTCAGCCTTCGCCGGCACGGCGACTTTTGTTCCAACTGCGGCGATACGGCCATCCCGGATGACAATTGTGCCGCGCTCAATCGTCTCACCCGAGACGGTCACTACCCTCGCGTTGCGGATCACGACAACTTTCGACTGGGCAATCGCCGGGAGTGCGGTCAGGGAGACGATCAGGGTCAGTAAGAGGATCAGTCTGGTACTCATTTGGTTCTCCTTGCAGGCCGCTCAGTTTCGCTTCCAGTTTGGATATCCGTGGAGATGGCCATCGAGGTCATCTTCGGAGATGGTGGGTCGCTGGGCAGGTCGCGGCTGGGTTGGCTGCGGCTGGGAAGGGTTACGCCGCTCACGCTCAATCAGCGCCCTCTTCTCGGCGGCCAGCCTCTCGCGCCTGACAAGATCATCCTTTCGATCAAAGAATACCTCTCCCTCGATCAGGGTCATCTCCGGGCGGGAGTAGATGCTGAACGGGTGGCCATTGAAGAGCACCAGATCGGCATCCTTGCCGACGTCGATACTGCCAATCCTTTTTTCGAGGCGCAGCTGGATTGCCGGGTTGAGCGTGACGAGCCGGAGTGCCTCCTCCTCAGTCAGGTCGCCGTACTTGAGCATCTTCGCTGCCTCCTGGTAGAAGCGGCGTGCGTGCTCGTTGCTGTCGGAGTGGATTGAGACCACCACGCCACGCCGAGTCATCACGGCGGCGTTGAATGGGATGGCGTCGTAGGCCTCCATCTTGTAGGCCCACCAGTCAGGCAGGATCGAAGCACTAGCTCCGTGCCTCGCGATCTCCGGCGCGACTTTGTAGCCCTCGAGCGTGTGCTGCAGCGTATGCACCCTGATCCCGAACTCTTCGCACAGACGCATCAGCATCGCGATCTCATCGGCGCGGTAGCAGTGCGAATGGATATCGATCTTTCCGCGGAGGACATCGGCAATCGCCTCCAGCTTCAGATCACGGCGCGGTGGAACGGGATTCTCCCCGCGCTGGCGGGCCGCCTCATAGCTCGCCCATCGCTGCAGATACTCGCGGCCCTCAGTGAAGGCCTGCCGGATCGTCTCTTCGACCCCCATCCGGGTGGCCGGAAAGCGACGTGGCTGGCCCGGAATTGAGAAGTTGGCCTGCTTCGGATTTTCACCCAGGGCGAACTTGATCGTCTGTGGAGCGTCCCCGACGTACATCTGCTCAACCGGCCGGCCCCATTTCAACTTGATGATCGAGTTCTGGCCTCCGATCGCATTGGCGCTGCCGTGCAACTGGTGGATGGTGGTGGTGCCACCGGCAAGTTGCCGGTAGATGTTGACATCGGTATCGTTGATGACATCGCGCATTCTGACCATCGAGGTCACTGAGACCGAGCCTTCGTTGATCGCGTCGAGTGCGGTGTGAGAGTGGGAGTCGACAAACCCTGGCGTCACATACATCCCTTTCGCCTCGATGACCCGTGCGCCGGCCGATCCTTTGACTTCCGCCGACTTGCCGACAGCGACAATCTTTCCATCACGAATCAGGATTGAGCCATCCTCAATCGTTCCGTGCGAGGCGGTCAGAATGGTCGCATTGCGGATCAGAACCTCCGGGTTCAGCGAGCCCTGCTGCGCCAAGGTTGTGACGGTGAGGGCAAACAGGAGGGAAGATGCGATCATCAACCGGATAAGCTGCTGTCTTTCTGTATAACGATCCATATATTGCTCCATCATACTTGCTCCATCATTCTGGTGTGGCCGGAAGGTTATTTCGACTCCTGGTTCGGACGTCGCGTTCCGTTGAAGCTGAAGCTCTGGCCCATGGCGCCCATGGTTCCCCGAATCGAGTTGCCCTCGATCTGACCACGGGCCTCGATCGGAAGCTCCTGGCCCTGGAAATTGAGGGTATAGTTGAGTATCAGCTCGGTTCCGGCAATCCGTCCCTGCGAGATCCGGGCGGTTCCAAACGGGGTTGAGACCTCACCGCTCACGGAGTCACCACTCTGCTGGAGGGTCAGAGTGCTGGCGACTTCGTTACCGGGAGTCTGCAGCGTGATATTCCAGACACCGGCCGCGAGTTGACCGACGGCCGCTTCGACCGCTCCACCACCCGCCCCACGCCGACTGGCTGAACCATTTCCACGCGGTGTTTCAGGTGCCTTGATGTCGAACTTCTTTCCGTCGATGAAGACGTGCCGGACGACAGTATTAGGTGCAAAGATGTCACCCGTGGCGAGCACGAGGTTGGCAATCTTCCCCTTTTCGATGCTGCCAAGCTGCTGGTCAACCCCAAAGATGGTCGCGGCATTGATGGTCAGCGCCTTCAGGGCGGCCTCCTTCGGCAGACCGGCCTGAATGGCCCGTTGGGCATTGACCAGATAATCGGTCGGACGACTCAGTCCGCCGGAGGTGAAGGCAAAGCTGACACCTGCCTTGTGGAGGGCCGCGGCCGCTCCGG
>JBEGMZ010000371.1:0-3494 GCA_041182745.1 Acidobacteriota bacterium | reverse complement strand
TCCTCGAAGTGGAGGCCGGTCGTCGGCTCATCGAGGATGTAGACCGTCCGCCCGGTGGCACGCCGGGAGAGTTCGCGGGCCAGTTTGATTCGCTGTGCCTCCCCGCCGGAGAGGGTGGTCGCCGACTGACCCAGCCTGATGTAACCGAGACCCACCTCATACAGTGTCTGGAGCTTCTGCCGGATCTGGGGATGGGCATCGAGCAGCTCCCGGGCCTGCTCGACCGGCGTATCAAGCAGTTGAGCGATATTACGCCCCTGGTAACGGACATCAAGCGTCTGGCGATTGTAGCGCTGTCCGCGGCAGACCTCGCAGGTGACGTAGACGTCGGGCAGAAAGTTCATCTCGATCCGTTTCAGGCCGTCGCCCTGACAGGCTTCGCAGCGTCCTCCCTTGACATTGAATGAGAAGCGGCCAGGTTGATACCCGCGTTCCCGGCTCTCCGGTAGCAGGGCGAAGAGTTCACGAATCGGAGTGAAGAGACCGGTATAGGTGGCCGGATTGGAGCGCGGGGTGCGTCCGATCGGTGACTGATCGATCTCGATTATCTTGTCGACCAGCTCGAGCCCCTCGATCGTTTCGTGAGCGCCGGGACTGGCAAGACTGCGGTAGATGCGGCGGGCGAGTGCCCGGTAGAGGATGTCGCCGACAAGTGTCGATTTGCCGGCCCCGGAGACCCCGGTGACGACCGTCAGCAGTCCGAGGGGAAAGGTCACGTCGATCGACTTCAGGTTGTTGGCGGTCGCACCGCGGACAGTCAGCGCCGCTCCGCCCGGCTGGCGGCGAACCGCCGGCGGCTCGATCCGCATCCTTCCCGAGAGATAGCTTCCGGTGACTGAAGCCGGGTAGTCAGCGATCTGGTCGGGTCGCCCAATCGCGACGATCTCACCGCCGTGGGTTCCGGCTCCGGGCCCGAGATCGACTACAAAATCGGCCCGCCGAATCGTCTCCTCATCATGCTCGACAACAAGAACCGTGTTGCCAAGATCCCGCAGGCGGCTCAGCGTTTCGAGCAGCCGCTCATTGTCACGCGGATGAAGTCCGATCGAGGGTTCGTCAAGCACATAGAGGACGCCCCGGAGCTGGGACCCAATCTGCGTTGCGAGCCGAATCCGTTGCCCTTCGCCGCCGGAGAGGCTGGCGGCCGGGCGATCGAGGGTCAGATAGCCAAGCCCGACCGACCTCAGAAAGCTCAGCCGGTCACGGATCTCTTTGAGAATCCGGCCCGCGATCTGCTCTTCGCGCCGCGTCAGCCGTAATCGGTCGAAGACCTCACCGGCGAGATCGATCGCCAGGGCGGCATAGCCTGAGATCGACTGCCCATCGATCCTTACGGCGAGCGATTCCGGTTGCAGGCGTGCCCCGCCACAGGCGTGACAGGTGACCTGGGTGACCATCGACTCGATCGCTGCACGCCGCTTCTCTGACCACGACTCTCCGTCGCCCTGCTGCATCCGCTTCATCGATTCGGTCACAATGTGGGTGACCCCGTGCCACTTTACGAGAAGGCTTCGCTCTCCTGACCGGAAGCGGATCTTTTCGCGCATCCCGTGGAACCAGGCTTCACGAACCCGTTTTGGAAGCTCAGCGAAGGGAGTCTCCTCATCGATCTCGAAGTGGCGGGCAATCGCGAGCAGTCCTTCGTGGAGGTAGATGTCGGTCGTTGGGTCTGCCTCGCGCGTGAAATGGATCTCACGGATCGGCCGGGTTCCGTCGGGGATGATCCGCGCCTCGTCGATCTCCGACCTGGTTCCGAGTCCGTGGCACTCGCGACAGGCGCCATAGACCGAGTTGAATGAGAAGGATCGCGGCTCAAGTTGCGGGATCGAGATCCCGCAGTCGACACAGGCCATCCGTTCCGAATAGAGCCGCTCCTCGCCGTCGATGATCGAGACGATCACCAGCCCGTCGGTGAGCCGCGTCGCCGTCCGAACCGACTCTTCAAGCCGGGCGGCGACTCCCGCCTTGATCAACAGCCGGTCGACGACCACCTCGATGGTGTGATTGCGCCTTTTGTCGAGACTGATATCCTCGTCGAGGGTACGCATCTCGCCGTCGATGCGCGCCCGCGTAAAGCCGATCTTCCGGATCTTCTCCAGCTCCTTCCGAAACTCACCCTTGCGCCCGCGGACGAGCGGAGCGAGGATCATCACCCGCTCGCCCTCGGACAGCTCCTTCAGGCTGCGGATGATCTGATCGGTCGACTGGGCCGAGACCGGCCGTCCGCACTGGTGGCAGTGCGGCTGACCAATCGAGGAGAAGAGCAGCCGCAGATAGTCATAGATCTCGGTCACCGTCCCGACGGTCGACCGCGGACTGCGGCTGGTTGTCTTCTGCTCGATCGAGATTGCCGGCGAGAGCCCCTCAACTGCGTCGACATCGGGCTTCTCAAGCTGTTCCAGAAATTGGCGCGCATAGGCTGAGAGCGATTCGACGTAACGGCGCTGACCCTCGGCATAGATGGTGTCAAAGGCGAGAGACGACTTGCCCGAACCACTGAGGCCGGTTACCACCGTCAACTGGTTGCGCGGTATCTCGAGACTGATGTTCTTCAGGTTGTGCTGTCGCGCTCCGCGAACGGTGATTCTGTCGATCGCCATATCGTTGCTGCCAGAAAGAGAGACAAGTTCAGATCAATCTCCCATCTTAGCCGAGAGTTCCGGGAAGGCGCAAATCGCCGGCCGCTTCGAGGTCCGACGGACGGTTGAGATTGACCAGAACCGACTGGCTCGCCACGCTGAGAGTACTCACGGCCCGCAGTCTTTCGAGCAGCGAACTGATGCGCCGGTCTCCGCTCTCGATCATCGACTCCGCCATTGGCAGGACCGAGCCGGCGTAGACTCCAACCAGTGGCTGCGCCCGGCCACGGTCATCGACGGCAATGCTGGCATCGCTGCGGTCTGCAAGATGGATTGTGATCAGCGACGAGATCAGTTCACGTGAGAGGAATGGCATGTCGCAGGGCAGGATGGTCAGCGCCGGAGGGCGGTCGTAGTACCTCATTGCAGTCACCAGTCCACCCAGTGGGCCAGCGTGGTCGTAGAGATCGGGGACCAGCCTCACCTCCGGCCGCTCCGCCAGCTCCAGGTAACCTGGAACCGACAGCTGGTCACGGTGCAGGACCACCCCGACGCTTGGCGCGATGGAGGCAGCCAGGGCGATGGCATAGTCGATCAGACGTCGCCCCCGAAAACGGATAAGCCCCTTGTCGACGCCCATGCGCCGACTCTGCCCGCCGGCGAGAATGGCGACTGGAAGATGGTTGACCGAGTCCGTAATACCAATACTATTGATAACCATTACTCTTCATTTGTCCTGCCTCAGGATTTTACCGGTCAGGCTCACTTTGACTGAGCCTGACGGCACTAACGAGGCACCAGATTCGTCCCAATCGGGGTCACCTGTGGTATATTTCAGTCTCTGATCATAATCGACTGCGAAGTGCTCAACAATTGCGAGGTGCTCAACAATGAATCGTCTGACAGCCCTTCTCC
>JBEGMZ010000370.1:0-3371 GCA_041182745.1 Acidobacteriota bacterium | reverse complement strand
AGCCAGAGGTTGAGCCGCACCCCACGCTCACGCATCTCGCGGGCAAACCGGGCCGGATCGGGGAATCGCCCCCGATCCCAGTCGAATGAGCACGGATAGGACTTTGTCTGCCAGCCCGGTTCCAGACCGATGAAGTCGAGCGGAAAGTCGTGCCGGTCAAACTCGTCGACCTCACGTTTGACATCGCCATCAGTGTAGAGTGTCGGCACGCGCTGCGTGAAACCGAGCCCCCACTTCGGCGGCATGGCACCACCACCATTGAAGAGATTGTAGCGCTGGACCACCTCGAGCGGTGTTGGGCCGGCGAAGAGGTAGACCTCAACGCCCTCCGCCGGAACCAGCACCTCGACCACATCCGAGTCGGGATTGGCCTCCCAGGTCTTGTCGGTATTGCGATCCTTGATCTGCGGGGGCCGCTCACTATCCTTACGCAACCCGGTGCCGGCATAGACCGTCAGGTAGCGTGCCGAGTTGATCAGAATGCCGTACCCCTCGCTGGAAACATAGAAGGGAACCGGGGCATGGGTTCGTCCACTGTCGGCATTTCCGTAATGATCGACGTGCAGATTGAAGATCCGTTTGCGCTGCGCAACGCGTTTAAAGTTGAGTCCGAAGCCATAGAGCTGTTCGGTCGCGTTGAGCGGGAAGCGAAGAGACGTGCGGTGATCAGCAACCATCCCCACGCTTCGACGCAGCGGGGCAGGTAGCGTGGGCGATCCCAGCCGGCGCAGCGCCGATTGCTTCGGTTCGATCCGCACCGCTTTCAGCAGGTTGATCGCTTCAGGCTGACCGACTCGCGCCGACCAGATCCCTGGCGCGACCGGCTTCCAGATCAACGGCCGATCCTGGCCCAGACCAATCCCATACAGAAACAGAGCTGACACCAATGCTGCCAGCCCTCGGCCGAATACTGCTCGTCTCATTCTCCATATCTCCAATTGAAAAACGCAGACTCGAACCGGGAATGGATCAAGTTTACGCAAGATGGCGAGGGCATTATTGATGAGCTTGCGGGATACTTCAACCGCAAGGCTCGCATCTCGACCGAAGATCGAGGGAGCTATCAGTTGAGAGGGCAGTTATTGTCTCTTCCACCGGATTGTCTTCCACCGAATTGCCGGGATCTCTTCACGCAATCACGGTTGGAGCGGGAATCTCCGGCATTGGCGCCGGCGTTCATCTTCAAGCGCACTCGTCTGGGAAGGGCTTCACGATGCTCGAGGCCGGCGAGGCGATCGGTAGCATCTATCGCTCCACCAGAAACTGCAACTATTGCCGTTGACTATTGGAAGATCAGCAAGCCGCTGCTATACTCCGCTCGCTTGAACATATCCAGAA
Organism: Acidobacteriota bacterium; assembly: GCA_041182745.1. Taxonomy (GTDB): domain Bacteria; phylum Acidobacteriota; class Blastocatellia; order RBC074; family RBC074; genus CAIOZW01. The sequence continues at coordinate 2,033 of JBEGMZ010000370.1, read as the reverse complement.
GATCGATGGGATGAGAAGACCCATACCGATACCGGGCTCATCTGCACTTTACCCAAGCACGCCCGGCTAGATACAACTGTTCACCTCGCTTAAAATTATTAATAAAAACGACCATCCAGAATGGAGAGAAGTCCATGCAGCACCGAGTTATCCAAAGTCTCAGATCTATTGCTATAGTTCTTATTGCCCTCGGCGGAACAGCCTACGGTCAGAGGGCTTCATTGACGGGAAGGATCAGCGACGCAGCCGGCGCGGTCATCCCTGGCGCACAAGTGACCGTGACCAATGTCAACACCGGAGTGAGTCGAGAAACTACTTCGAACGAGGAGGGCTACTACACTATTCCGCAGCTCCTGCCGGGAGAGTACCGAGTCTCGCTGCGCAAGGACGGTTTCAAGCCGCTGCAGCAGACGGGAGTGAGCCTGCAGGTCGAGCAGGTGCTGCGTCTCGACTACACGCTGGAGGCTGGAGCCCTTACCGAGACCGTCAATGTTGCGGCAGTTCTGGCTGCGACCGTTGAGTCGGAGACCTCATCACTTGGCAAGGTGGTCGATCAGCAGCGCATCCAGAACCTGCCTCTGCTTGGGCGCAATCCATATTCGCTGGTGACGCTGGTTCCTGGCGCGCGTCCTTCGGCCGGTCTCAACGATCTGCCGGTCGATCAGATCAGCCAGTCGTTCGTCTCGATCAACGGCGCCCGCGGTAATCAGAATGAGTATCTGCTCGATGGAGCCCCGAATACCGCTGCGGCGCAGAACCAGCCGGTCGTCTTCGTCAATCCCGATGCGGTTCAGGAGTTCAAGGTTGAGACCAACAACTTCAGTGCCCAGTATGGACGAGCCGGGGGCGGCGTCTTCAATATTGTCACCCGTTCCGGAACCAATCAGTTTCACGGCACAGCCTACAACTATCTGCGCAATGATGCGCTTAACGCCAACACCTTCTTTGGCAACCGGGCCGGGGTGAAGAAGCCTCCCTTCCGCTTTAACCAGTTCGGAGCGACTCTCGGCGGACCGATCGATCTTCCGTCAAAGGTCTTTGGACCATTCAACTACAACGGCAAGAATCGCAGCTTCTTCTTCTTCAGCTATGAGGCGGTGCGATTCTCACAGGGTGGAACCTACATTGGAACGGTGCCGACGCTGCTTGAGCGGGAGGGAGATTTTTCGCAGACCCGTAATGCCGCCGGGACGGTCATTCCGATCTACGATCCAGCGACGACTCGTCAGAACCCGGCCAACACGGCCCAATTCCTGCGTGATCAGTTTCCGGGAAATGTGATTCCGAGGAATCGCTGGAACCCCGTCTTCGCGAAGATGCTTGAGTTTATCCCCAAGCCGAATGCACGTGGTAACGCCAACACGGCGGCTGGCAACTACGTCCTCTCGACCGCCAACCGGATCGGCAAGGATACCTTCTCCCTCAGGCTCGACCATCAACTCAATGAACGTCACCGGATCAGTGGTCGATTCAACTATGACAACTCGCCGCTCAACCGGCCTAACTTCTATGGCAACCTCGCGACGCCGACCTTTGGAGCGCAGGTCTTCAAGCGGCGGAATCTTGGGCTTGACTACACAGCCACTTTCACTTCAACTCTGGTCGCCAACTTCCTCTTCAGCTTCACGCGGCTCGAGAACAATCGCGAGGCCTATAGCAGCGGCTTCGATATCACCTCGCTCGGTCTGCCGGCAGCGCTCAAATCGCAGCTTATTCCGGAGTCGTTCCCCTCAGTTCAGGTCTCCGGAATGGGTGGAAGTTTCAGTGTCTCGAATGCCGGGACTGGAAATCTGCTCGGTGGAAATGACCTGATCCAGTTTGGTGACAACACGGGGTCGCTGGTGACCGGCTTTACAAAGACCTTCTCGCGTCACACGCTCAAGTTTGGTGGCGAGACGCGGTTGTTGCGCCCGAACTATCGCCAGTTCAGTGATACAGCGATCACCTTCTCATTTGCGCAGAACTTCACTCAGGGGCCCAATCCAACTGTGGCGGCCGCAGCCAGCACCGGTTTCGGTTTTGCCTCATTTATG
>JBEGMZ010000369.1:0-10406 GCA_041182745.1 Acidobacteriota bacterium | reverse complement strand
GCGCGGCTTTCGATGATGCCTGGTCCGGCCATGACTGCACAGTGCGACTCATCGATTGTGGCTCGCCCAACGGTGATCCGGGTTCCCTCCGGACGAAAAGCGCGGGCTGCGAGTTTGAACGGGCTGCTGACTCGGAAGACCTTGTTGACACCGGGGAGCAGTTCGATTCCACGCAGATCCGTCAGCCGGGACCCCACCGCACCGAGAAGGGTATAGCGTGCCCCGGTTGAACGGTGGATGTCAAATCCAAGGTGAACCAGCCGATCGACGACTGCGACGACCTGCTCCTCACTGGCGTTCTCTTCCATCACGACGATCATACTCTCAACCTGCCTCCGGTTCTGATTCAGAACCCGCGGAGTGGATCCGCTCGATTCGTCGCGCCTCATCAATCACACGCTCAAAGAGACGGCGTACTGCCTCCGGGTCAAGGGGGCCTTCATTGGCCGTGGTGACATTGGCGATCACCTGGGCCTCCCGCTTTGGCGAGTAGATCTCGAGCGCAAGCCGTTTCTTAATGTGACCAATCTCTATCGCGCAGCGTGTTCTCTCGTTGAAGAGGCGCACCAGGACGAGATCGATCTCATCGATCCGGCGGCGCCAGTCATCCATCTTTTCAAGGTCGCTCTTCTCTGGTTCAGCCATAACCGGTGTAGTCCGTTCGTACAACGGGAGGTGGGTCTTTAGTAATTTACGCGGCAAAGTTTGCTGGTATGGCCAGACGGCCGCTCAGGGCGCCCCTTTGAGTGACCTCGCAAGGGTGGCCACACGTGAGACGATCTCTCCGGTTCCAATGTACTTTTCGATCTCGAGTACCAGCCTGCTGCCGACAACCGCCCCATCGGCATACTGCCAGACTTCACTGACCTGGGACGGGGTTGAGATGCCAAAACCGACGGCGACTGGGAGGGCACTCTGCTCGCGCACGCGGGCGACCAGTGCGGCAAGACCGGCAGAAAGGCTCTCCCGGGTACCGGTTACCCCGGTACGGGCGACAACATAGATGAAACCGGAGGCATTTCGTGCGATCAGGCCAATCCGTTCATCGGTCGAGGTCGGAGCGACAAGGAAGATGGTGTCGATACCCGATCGGCGAAAGCCCGCGACGTAGTCGTCCGCCTCCTCGGGGATCAGGTCGGTAACCAGCAACCCATCGACTCCCGCCGCCCTCAGAAGCTCAGGAGTCCCCTCCCCACCCAGCTGAAGAAGGGGATTATAGTAGGTGAAAAGGACGATCGGCACATCGCTCACCTGACGGAATTGGCGGATCACCGGTAGGATTTCACGGACCCCGAGCGGCCTGACAAGAGCCCGCTCGGAGGCGCGTTGGATGACCGGTCCGTCTGCCATTGGATCGGAGAACGGAACCCCGAGTTCAATGATGTCAGCGCCGGCCTCGGCGAGCGCGAGCAGGAGTTCGCCGGTCGTCGCAAGGTCTGGATCTCCAGCCGTGATGAAGGGGATGAAGGCGCGACGCCCGGTCCGCTTCAGATTATCGAAGACTGCTTGAATTCGACTCATATCAGTTCCCGCATCAGGAGCGCTTCCGACCGGAATAGGTGATGCGCCACACCCGGTTACCACCATCATCTACGACCAGGAGCGAACCATCACGAATCACCGTCACCCCAACCGGCCGCCCCCACACCTCACGCCCCTTCTCATCCGGCACCCAGCCGGTGAGAAAGTTCTCATAACCACCAACCGGCCGACCGTTCCGGAAAGGGATTCGGACAACCTTGTAGCCACTGCGCAGCGCCCGATTCCAGGAACCGTGGAGGGCAACAAAAGCGTCACCAACATACTCGCGGGGGAACATCTTCCCGTTGTAGAAAGCAAGACCAAGCGCCGCCGCGTGAGGCTCAATCAGAACATCCGGCACGACTGCCTTCGCGACCAGATCAGGCCGCTTACCCGCCTGTCGCGGATCTTCGTTCCTGCCAATGTAGGAGTAGGGCCAGCCGTAGAAGCCGCCGTCCCGAACCGAGGTAACATAGTCGGGGACGAGATCGTCTCCAAGTCCGTCACGCTCATTGACCGCCGTCCAGAGCTGCCCACTGGTCGGATTCCAAGCGAGGCCGATCGGGTTGCGGATACCCGAGGCGAAGATACGATGGCCGGAGCCGTCCGGATTATACTCGCTGATTGCCGCGCGACGCGGATCAGACTCCTCACTCACGTTCGACTCCGAACCGACCGAGACCAACAGTTTTCGGCCATCGCGACTGAAGAGCAGATTACGCGTCCAGTGCTGACGGTAGCCCTGCCCGGGAAGGTCGACGACCTTTTCGCCGTTGCCAGCAACCGCGGTCTGCCCAACCTCATATTTGAAGCGGACGACATTGCTGGTGTTCCCGACGTAGAACCAGCCCTGATTGATCGCCATGCCAAAAGGCTGATTGAGGCCGCTCGCAAATTCAAAGCGCTCCGTGGCGTTGTCGATCCGACCATCCTTATTGAGATCCCGGAAGAGGAATATCTTGTTGGCACGGGAGTCGGCAAGGAACAGGTCGCCATTCGGCCCTTCGATCATCCAGCGCGGGTTCTGGAAATCGCCCTCGGCGAAGACCGTGATCTCGAATCCGGCTGGCACTTCGAGCTTCGCACCCGGCGGGGCTGGTGCGGTTCGCGGCCCGTTGGCGACCGCCTTGGTCTCAAATGGCTTGGGCAGCGCATCGGGCCGGATCAGAATCCGGTCACCCACTTTCTGGCTGATGCTGACTCCGGTTTTGCCACTGTCCGCAGGCACTGGGGGATCCTGTGCCAGGTTAAGAGCCGTGACGATCCCGGACACTGCCAGCACCGAAAAGATCTTCCAATTGATACGCATTGAACTTAACTCCTCGAAGTTGATGATACGGATTCCGCGTCAGTCCGAAAGGGGGTCAGACACCGGACGGGCCAAACAACACGTCCATCACCGAATTAACGTCCTTGTCACCACGCCCTGACAGATTGATCAAAATGGTCTGGTCAGCCCCCAAAGTGGGGGCGAGCCGGCAGACGTGCGCTACGGCGTGAGCCGTCTCAAGCGCCGGAATAATCCCTTCCATGCGGGCCAGTAGCTGGAAGGCCTCGAGCGCCTCGGTATCGTCTGCGCTGACGTACTCGACGCGCTGCTGATCGTGCAGAAAAGCGTGCTCCGGCCCGACGCTAGGATAGTCGAGACCGGCAGAGATCGAATGAGTGAGGGAGATCTGACCAGCCTTGTCCTGCAGGACATAGCTGCGTGTCCCCTGCAGAACTCCGACGCTCCCACCGCCCTCGGTGAGGAAACGGGCGGCGTGCTCACCGAGCTTCAACCCGCGACCACCAGCTTCGACCCCGACCATCCTTACTGACTCGTCATTGAGGAAGGCGTGGAAGAGCCCAATCGCGTTGCTGCCTCCACCAACACACGCCACCAGGCAGTCGGGCAGTCTTCCGATTCGGTCGATCATCTGCTGCCGGGCTTCAATTCCGATGACACTCTGAAAATCACGAACCATGGCCGGATAGGGATGCGGACCCAGAACCGATCCGAGCAGGTAATGGGTGTCGCCGACGTTTGTGACCCAGTCACGGAGTGCCTCGTTGATCGCATCCTTGAGAGTTCGGCTGCCAGAGTCGACGCCGACCACCTTTGCCCCACAGAGTCGCATCCGGAAGACGTTGAGCGCCTGGCGTCGCATATCCTCCGTTCCCATATAGACTACGCACTCCAACCCGGCCCAGGCACAGACGGTCGCCGTCGCCACACCGTGCTGTCCAGCCCCAGTCTCGGCAATGATCCGCCGTTTGCCCATCCGGCGCGCAAGCAGAATCTGGCCAAGCGCGTTGTTGATCTTGTGGGCCCCGGTGTGGCTGAGATCCTCACGTTTGAGGTAGATCGCCGCCCCTCCGAGATGCTGTGTCAGCCGCTCGGCGAAGGTGATCGGTGTCGGTCGACCGACAAATTCACGCAGCATCCGCGAGAGCTCATCCTGAAAAGCAGGATCCTGACGCGCTTCAGCGTAGGCCGCCTTCAACTCCGCCAGTGGATGCATGAGCGTCTCGGGCACGAAACTGCCACCATATGGCCCAAAATGGCCGCTCGCGTCCGGAAATTGGTAGTAGTTGGTTGTCATCTTTGTAGTCTTTTATTTATAGCTTACAGTCTTTTATTTATACACTTTTGATCAAACCCAGTCGCTCTGCCAGTCGCCTCAGTTTGGCCGCATCCTTGATACCGGGAGCAGACTCGACTCCGCTGTTCAGATCGACCGCAAATGGTCTCACCGCCTCAATCGCATCGACGACGTTCTCCGGATTGAGACCACCAGCCAGAAAGAGATCGACCCGCCGGGCAAGATCGGCCGCAATGTTCCAGTCAGCCGTCCTGCCGGTTCCACCGTGGAGACGTGGGTCGTAAGCGTCAAGCAGGATTGCCCGGACAGGATACTCCATCACCGCTATCGAATGGAAATCACCGCCGGCACGAAAAGCCTTGATGACGCGCTCCGCCCCGACCTCGAGACAGTAGGCGACGCTCTCCTCACCGTGGAGCTGGGCCAGCGCGACGCCGCTCTGATCAATAATGCGCCTGACATCGTCCGGCCGAGGCTCATTGACAAAGATCCCGACCGAGCAGACTGCCGCCGGCAACGCAGAAGTGATAACGCGCGCCGCTTCCGGTTCGATGAAACGCGGACTGGGGCGATAGAAATTGAAGCCGAGGTAGGTGGCGCCACACTCGACTGCAACCAGCGCGTCAGCGAGTGACGTAATGCCACAGACCTTAAGGTGCACCTCGATCATTTGCCACGCAGCCTCATCAGGGCTGCCCCCATATCCGACGAACGCATCAACTCTTCACCGATCAGGAAAGCGCTGAAACCAGCCTGCCGCAGCATTTCGATATCCGCGTGGGTCCGAATCCCGCTCTCACTGACCAGTGTCACCGAGCTGGGTAGCGTCGCTGCCAGATCGAGCGAGGTCTGGAGGGTCGTCTCAAAGGTGCGAAGGTTGCGGTTGTTGATCCCCAGAATCCTGGTGTCGAAGGCCATGACCATCTCCGTCTCCCGCTGGTCGTGGACCTCGACCAGAACGTCGAGGCCAAGCGAGTAGGCCTCGACCAGCAGGTCGTTGAAGTGGGCTGGTTCAAGCATCGCTGCGATCAGGAGCACAGCGCCGGCACCCGAATGCCACGCTTCGAAGAGCTGATAACGATCGAAGATGAAGTCCTTGCGGAGAAGAGGCAACGGGGTGATCTCACGGACCCGGCGCAGATGTTCGAGTGAACCATCGAAGAAATCCTCTTCCGTGAGGCAGGAGATGGCGCAAGCCCCATGTTCGGTATAGGTACGGGCAATCTGAACCGGGTCGAAGTCGTCGCGGATGATCCCTTTCGACGGTGAACGCCTCTTGATCTCGGCGATGATATTGACACCGCCCTGCCGAAGCGCCTGCTCAAAAGCGCGCGGAACGGGAGGCCGCTCAGGAGGCCGCTGCAGCTGTTCAAGCGTAACATCGTGACGGGCAGCCGCCAGCCGCATCCGCTTGCGCTCAAGAATTCGATCGAGAATATTCTCCATAGGTTCTCAGTCCGATACCGCCCGCGACGCATCGCGGAGGGCGTCCAGTCTCCGTGCCGCCTCACCGCTTTCGAGGGCCTGACGGGCAAGGTCGAGCGCCGCCGGGAGACTCCCGGCCACACCGGCAACATACAGGGCGGCAGCAGCGTTGATCAGGACAAGATCCCGGGCCTCGTCGTGCCGTTCATTTACAAGAACCGACCGGATGGTCGCAGCATTCTCCTCGGCCGACTCCCCACGCAGGTGGCCGGTCGGACGGCGCACCACCCCAAAGGCCTCTGGCTCAAGCGTAAAGTGACGCGCCCCATCCGACAACTCGGCTCCAATCTCGTAGACTGTGGTCGGTGCGGCAAGCGATATCTCGTCAAGTCCATCTTCACCCCGCACCACCCAGGCCCGTCGAATCCCCAGCCGCTGCAGGGCCCGCGCCACCCTCTCGATCGCCGTCCCATCCGATACTCCAATCAGCTGGTATGGCGCGCCAGCCGGATTGGTCAGTGGGCCAAGGAGATTGAAGATCGTTCTTACCCCAAGCTCCCGCCTCACCATCCCGACCCGCTTTGTGGCCTGATGATGGAGCGGAGCGAACATGAAGCAGACTCCGACCCGGTCAAAAATTGCCGCGACCGCAGCCGGTGTGAGGTCGGTGTCGACGCCAAGCGCCCGCAGCACATCGGCACTCCCGGCCCGACTTGTCACTCCGACATTACCGTGCTTGGCCACCGGCACTCCGGCGGCCGCAACAACAAAAGCTGCAGCGGTCGAAACATTGAAGGTCTTGGCCGGACTGCCGCCAGTACCGCAGGTGTCGATGAAGGTACGGTGCGTGGTCACAATCCGCGCACTCCGGGAGCGCATCGCGCGGGCAAAGCCGGCCAACTCCTCCTCCGTCTCACCTTTTGCCGCGAGTGCCACCAGAATCGCCGCAATCAGCGGATCGGTAGTCTCGGCGGCGAGCAGAAGATCGAAGAGGCCAGCCGCTTCGGCCTCACTCAGGTCTTCCCGCTGTATCAATCGGCTCAGGTATTTTCGCAGCATCGCTGATCTGTCTTCCCGGTCTGATCTGTTCAGGTTACCGCTCGAGAAAATTCCGGAGAAGACGCTTCCCTTCCAGGGTCATGATCGATTCGGGATGAAACTGCACCCCTTCACACTCATACTGACGGTGTCGAAGCCCCATAATCAGACCATCCGAGGTGGTCGCCGAAACTTCAAGCGTGTCAGGAAGACTATCCCGCTCAACGATCAGTGAATGATAGCGGGTGGCAATGAACGGATTGTCGATCCCGCGAAAGATTGTCCGACCGTCATGGAGGATCCGGCTTGTCTTGCCGTGCATCAGGTATGGCGCGCGAACTACCCGGCCACCAAAGGCCTGCCCCATCGCCTGGTGGCCAAGGCAGACTCCGAGCAACGGAATCCGTCCGGCGAAGGTCGTAATCACCTCGAGGGTTACTCCGGCCTCGTCAGGTGTACCCGGCCCGGGAGAAAGGACGATCTTCTGCGGACTCAACTTCTCGATCTCCGCAGTCGTGACCTGATCATTTCTAACCACCTGCAGGTCAGCCCCGAGCTCGCCGAGGTACTGTACAAGGTTGTAGGTGAACGAATCGTAGTTGTCGATAATCAGAATCATAAATCAAACCGCAGATCGGATCAGGGTTTTATCACCGCCTCAAGCAGTTCGACCCGCTCGACCGGTGTCTGACCGTCAGGCCCACGGCCGACCTTCTCCAGCTTGTCGAGAGTGTCGAACCCATCGACCAGTTTTCCGAAGATGGTATACTTGCCATCGAGATTGGTCGCCGGTGCGAGGACAATGAAGAACGAGGTCGAGGCAGAGTTGGGGTCATCAGTGCGGGCCATCGAGAGCGACCCACGAAGGTGCTTCCGCGTCTGACTGAACTCGGCGGTGAGTGTCCGAACCCACTTATCGGCGTAGTGTGGCTTACCGTCAAGACGCGTCGATCCAACTCCACCCTGCACGACAAATCCCGGTACAATCCGGTGAAAAGCGGTCCGATCGTACCACCCCGTCTGAACCAGATTGAGAAAATTACGGACATGCTCCGGCGCGAGATCCGGATCGAGTGCAAGGGTCATATCTCCGAGACTGGTTCGAAGTATCACCTCACGCCGCATCTCTTCGACCCCGGCGATTCGGAACGGCTCCTCACGCACCGGCTCGATTGTAACACTGACGATCCTTACCGGATCGATCGTCCGCTCTCCGGCATCGGTTGGGACGAGGGAGATCTGCTCGACCACCTCCATCCCCTCCGTTATCTGCCCGAAGGCCGTGAACTGTCCGTCAAGCGCCGGCTGATCCGAGACGCAAACAAAGAACTGCGCGCCGCCGCTGTTGGGACGCCCCGGGATGCGTACCGTCGAGACGATCCCCCGGACGTGTCGCACCTCGCTGAACTCATCCGGTAGCTGATTGAGCGCTCCCGATCCCCAGCGAGCGCGCGGCGTGCGCGGATCCTTCAGTAGCGGATCACCTCCCTGCACTATCCCGCGGGAGATGACCCGGTGGAAGGCCGATCCATTGTAGAAGCCAGCACGCGCGTTCCGAATGAAGGCCTGAATGTGCCGGGGAGCCTGCGAGGGAAAGAACTCGAACCGGAAAGAGCCAAGCTCGGTCGTCACGACCGCCTCCAGCTTGGCCGCCTCCTTCAGCGAAACCGGTGGGGGCTCACTTCCCGGAGGGGGCGCATTCTTCTTTCGTGGGGGTTGCGCCATCACCCCCGTCAAACCAAGCACAAGCAGCGCGATGAGAACCGCCCCGCTGCGACTCCTGATCGTGACTTGTCTGATCGACCCAATCATAACTCCCGCTCCGCCAGTTCAATCGCCCTCACCAGGGCCTGCGACTTGTTGACCGACTCCATGAACTCGGTCTCGACCTCCGAATCGGCCACGATACCTCCCCCTGCCTGGATATACGCCTTCTCGCCTCGCACGTACATTGTCCGCAGCGCGATACAGGAGTCGAGATTACCGGAGTAGTCAAAATAGAGGATCGCCCCTGAATACGCCCCCCGCCGTGTCGGCTCAAGCTCATCGATGATCTCCATCGCCCGAACTTTGGGGGCCCCCGAGACCGTTCCTGCGGGAAAGACCGCCGCGAGCGCATCAAAACAGTCCATATCTTCACGTCGCCGCGATTTCAGACTCGAGACGAGGTGCATGACGTGCGAAAACCGTTCGATGAACATCAGGTTCTCAACCCTGACTGTACCGTAGTCGGAGACTCGCCCGAGGTCATTCCGACCCAGGTCGACCAGCATGATGTGCTCGGCCCGCTCCTTCTCGTCGGCGAGCAGCTTTTCGGCCAGCCGCTGATCCTCCTCCTCCGTCGCGCCGCGCGGAGCCGTTCCGGCAATTGGCCGGTACTCCAGCTCACGTCCGGTGCAGCGGACAAGCATCTCCGGAGACGCACCCAGAAGACTCTCCGCACCTCCCAGCTTCAAATAGAACATATATGGTGACGGATTGACTACGCGGAGGGCACGGTAGATCTGAAAGGGTGTCGTGGTGATGCTGGTCTCGAAGCGCTGTGAAAAGACGACCTGGAAGGCGTCCCCGGCCACGATATACTGCTTGATTCGATCAATGGCGGAGTTGTACTCCTCCCGCGTCAGATTCGACCCAATCGCTAGTGAGCGGGGTACACGTGTTCCGGCCACCGGCTCAACCGGCGTCGCCAGACTGGCCTCGAGGCGGGCCACCTCGGCGCAGGCGGCGTCGTAACGCGATCGTAGCTCTGGTCCGTCAGTCAGGCCTCCCGTCATAACATTCACAATGATGTGGATCTGATGCCGTACGTGATCGAAGGCGAGCAGGCTGGAAAAGAACATCACGACTGCGGTGTCAATCCCGAGGTCGTCCTTCGCCCTTCGTGGCAGGCGCTCAAACCACCGCACGGCGTCATAGCCAAAGTAGCCTACCGCCCCACCCGAGAACGGTGGCAGCCCGGGGATACTTACGGGTCGCTCACGCCGCATCATCTCGCGCAGAACTTCAAGCATCTGCCCCTGGCGGGTCTCACTTGTCCCATCCGACCGCTCAATCCGAATCTCCGGATTACCGGCCACCTCCGCTCCTCCCCGGGCCCGCACAATCGTATGCGGACGGCAACCAAGGAAAGAGTAGCGTGCTATCTTCTCCCCACCTTCGACCGATTCAAGCAGAAAGGCCTGCTCTCCTCCACTCTCAATCCGGAGGTAGGCCGAGACCGGTGTCAGCAGGTCAGCAACAACCGTTCTCACGAGAGGAACGACCGTCCCCTGCGCGGCCAGCTCGAGAAACTGTTCGTAGTTTGTTGGCAAGATTTCCGACATCAGACTCCACCCTGCACCCGGAACATAAGTGTCACTCTGCCCTCGTACCATACTTCGCCAGCGCCGGTCGACCAACACGAGATGTCAGCTCGCCGATGATCTCTGGCAGAAGAACTCCACGCTCTACCATCAGCACCAGCAAGTGGTAGAGCAGGTCACAGATCTCACTGGTTAACTGACGGTGTCCCGTCTCGGAGCTGGCATTCTTCGCGGCAATTATCGTCTCGGCAGCCTCCTCACCAACCTTCTTGAGGATCTTGTCGATTCCTTCGTTAAAAAGATAGGTCGTGTAGGACTTCTCCGGCCGGGTCTGCTCACGCTCCGCGATCTTGTGATACAGCTCACCGAGCAGAAGGCCCAGGTCGAGCGCGGTAACATCGGCCACTTTGATGCCGCTTCCCGCCCCGATCTTTCCCCCAACCGTCTCCCCGGTCGCCGCTCCAGGCACCGTGCGGTGAAAACAGGTTCGCTCACCGGTGTGGCAGGCTGGTCCGGCTGGCCTGACCTTCAG
>JBEGMZ010000368.1:0-3095 GCA_041182745.1 Acidobacteriota bacterium | reverse complement strand
AGCCGGGGGTGTGGCAGGAGGTGCTGCCGGAAAAGCCGGAACCGCTCGAGAGTGTGACCACCGCCGGTGGCAAGCTCTTTGCAACCTATCTGAAAGATGTGACGACACGGGCCGGTGTCTACGACCTCTCCGGCCGGCTTGAGAACGAGGTCACCCTGCCCGGACCGGGCACTGCCGGAGGCTTCGGGGGTAATTTCGATGACAAGTTTGTCTTCTACACCTTCACTTCGCTCAGCTATCCGCCCTCGATCTTCCGTTACGACATCGCCACGCGTAAATCGACACTCCACCGGGCGGCGGAGATCCCAGGTTACAAGGCGGAGGATTACGAGACAAAGCAGGTCTTCTATCCGAGCCGGGACGGGACGCGCGTCCCAATGTTCCTCGTCTACCGAAAAGGGCTCAAGCTGGATGGGCGCAATCCGACGCTGCTCTATGGTTATGGCGGTTTCAACATCACCACCTCACCGAGCTTCAGTGCACTGCGGATCGCGCTGCTCGAGAAGGGCTTTGTCTATGCCTCAGCCAATCTGCGCGGTGGAGGCGAGTATGGTGAAAAGTGGCACGAAGCGGGCACAAAGCTGAAGAAGCAGAATGTCTTCGATGACTTCATCGCCGCGGCCGAATGGCTGATCGCGAACCGGTACACATCACCGGAGCGACTGGCGATCCAGGGTGGTTCAAATGGCGGACTGCTGGTCGGCGCGGTGATGAACCAGCGACCGGAGCTCTTCAGGGTGGCGATACCACAGGTTGGGGTGATGGATATGCTCCGGTTCCACAAGTTCACAATTGGCTGGAACTGGATCGCCGACTATGGGTCGAGCGACAACCCGGAGGAGTTCAAGGCGCTCTACGCCTACTCTCCGCTCCACAACCTGAGGGCGATCAGCTATCCGGCGACGCTGGTCACGACCGCCGATCACGATGACCGCGTCGTTCCGGCCCACTCTTTCAAGTATGCGGCGACGCTCCAGGAACGGCAGCGTGGCCGGGCACCGGTGCTGATCCGGATCGAGACCAAGTCGGGCCACGGGGCGAGCAACACCGCCAAGCAGCTTGAGGGGACAGCCGACGTCTACTCATTTATCCTCAGTGAGATGGGGTTAAGGTAGGATCGCGGTGGAGCCGGCTCAACGTCGGCTGGCAGGTATAGGAGGGGGGTCGGCGTGATGCCGGCCCCCCTTCTCTGTCAGGTGGTAAGTCTGCGGTAGATGGCCGGAAGCCTCTCCGGCAGGTTGATCACATCGTCGATGATCGTATAGCCCACCTCGCCATAGAGATCCTTCAATTCAGCCTCGGAGTCACGATCGATCGTGATGCAGAATGGGGTGACCCCATTGATGCGGGCCTGACGGAGCGCGACTCGGGTGTCTTCGCGGGCATAGCGCGAATCACCATAGTCATGGTCATAGGGCCGGCCATCGCTAAGGATGATCAGCAGACGGGTGCGCGCCTCCTGTGCCTCAAGGGCGGCGGCGGCGTGACGAATAGCGGCACCAAGCCGCGTATTGTTATGGTAGGTGACCCCTCCGATGCGCCGCTCTACCTCGTGGTCGTACTTATCATCAAAGCGCTTGATCACAAAGTAACGCACATTGCGCCGTCCCTCACTGGAGAATCCGGAGATGGAGTAGGCATCACCGACGGCTTCCAGCGCCTCACACATCAGAACCAGCCCCTGCTTCTCGATGTCGATGATCTTCTGGCCCGGTTTGGTGTAGGGCAGATTCGGGTGGCGACTGATGGTCCGTGCGGTCGATGACGACATGTCGAGCAGAAAAGAGACGGCGACATCCCGTTCGCGGCGGATGCGGCGAATGTAGAGCCGGTCCGAGGGACGACCGGTCGTGCGTCGATCGACGTGGTGATCGATCACCGCCTGGAGGTCGAACTCTTCCCCATCGACCTCTCCCTTGATTCTCCGCAACGACTCGGGACGCAACATCTGGAACTGGTGGCGGATCGACGAGATGAGACCGGAGTAACGGGCTCGCACCTGATCGACAAATTCTGGCGAGCCACGACGATTGACCCGCTGAATGACCCGACACCAGCGGGAACGATGGTCGCCAAGATCGCGATCCCATTCATCGTAGAAGAAGACCTCATCCCCTTCCTGCAGTTCCTGCTCACTCGTCTCGGCATTCATGAGTTCATTCAGCAGCTCGCTGTCACCCGGAGCTGTCTCCTCGACAGCCTGCGACCACTGATTAAAGACATCCGACTTCTTTGGCTTCTGCGCCGAGGCCTGTGGCTGATCGGAGTCACCCTGCCGATCATCGTCATCCTTCCGCTCTGCCTCCTCTTGCCGGTCACCCGGCTCGTCCTCCGCCGACTGCGGTGAACTGTTCGATTCGAGCAGCTCATAGACGCGGAACGCGGCCATCAGTGTCTCCCCCACCGTGGCGTCATCCCGACGCAGATAACCGGCGACGATCTGCTCGAACTGGTAGATTATTCCGGCATAGGCACGGCGGGCTGTCTCGTCGATCACGCCTCCGCAGAGTGCGATCTGGAAGAGCATCTCGTAGACAGCCTGCTCGATGGTCAACTCAGCAATCGCCGGTCGTCGCTCAATCAGCCGCCCACGGACAAAATCGAGATCGCGACGAATTCCACGGTAGGTCTGGCGCAGCCGCCAGTCGATCCGTCCATTCTCGAGGGTGGTGAAGATGCGGGTCGCAAGGGCCGGATTGCCAAAGCGGGAGAGAACCGTCCGGTAGTCGGCCGCCGTGAAGGCGGATGGATCGAGCGGACGGCGTGTCGAGAGGCCCAGGTGCTCGACGTTCGAGTACTGAACATACTCGCTGTTGCCGGTCTCAGCGGCCAGTCGCTGCCGCTCAAGCGCCTCAAAATGGGTTTCAACCTCGGCGAGTGCGGCGCGAATCCCGGGAGTCCCGACCTCACGTGTCCCAAACTCGACCTGACCGGCAGCGTGAGCAGCCAGCACCTTGTAGAGCCGAAAATCGTCTTCCGGCGAATCGAACTCGGCAATCACCGCCGGCAGCTGAATCGTCTGGCCATCGTTGATCCGCGACTCCTCCGGGATCGATCCGAATGGCGCAATGACCATTTCGCGGCCGGTCAGGCCC
>JBEGMZ010000367.1:0-2997 GCA_041182745.1 Acidobacteriota bacterium | reverse complement strand
GCTGGGTGAACTCCGGCTGGCGGTCGGCGCGCAGGTCCTCGTCGCGGAAGCAGCGGGCGATCTGGTAGTAGCGCTCGATCCCGCCCACCATCAGCAGCTGCTTGAACAGCTGCGGCGACTGCGGCAGCGCGAACCATTCACCACCGCAGACGCGGCTGGGCACCAGGTAGTCGCGGGCGCCTTCGGGGGTGGAGCGGGTGAGCACCGGTGTTTCCACCTCGAGGAAGCCCTCCGCCTCCAGGAAGCCACGGATCGCCCGCACCGCCGCATGGCGCAGGCGCAGGTTGCGGGCCATGCGCTCGCGGCGCAGATCCAGGTAGCGATACCGCAACCGCAGCTCCTCGTTCACCTTGTTGGCCACCTCGGGGTCGTCGACCTGGAACGGCAGGATCGCCGAGGGGTTCAGCACGGTCATCGACAGCACCTGCACCTCGACCTCGCCCGTCAGGATCTTCGCGTTGCGGGTGCCCTCGGGCCGGACCCGCACCTTGCCCTCGATCTCGATGACCGACTCGGCATGCAGCTTGGAGGCCGCGTCGAAGACCGCCGGAGGGAGGTCCGACGGATCGAACACCGTCTGGGTCCGGCCTTCGCGGTCCCGGAGGTCGATGAAGAGGACCCCGCCGAGGTCGCGGCGGGAGTGGACCCAGCCGGTCAGGAGGACCGCGCGGCCGGCGTCCGAGGCGCGGAGTTCATTGCAATGGTGCGTGCGCTTCATGCGAAAACAGGCGGGCAGAGTGTCGATCCGGGGGGCATTTTCAAAGGGTGAAGTTGGGGTGTCACGGGAGCGTCAGGTGTCTCACAGCGCAGGCCTCAGACCGGGGTCGCGGAACCGCGCCTCAAGTAAAACGCCCCGTCTGCCGATGCACCAATGTTATGGAATCAGGCCTTTCAGGATTGGCCTCCGGGTTTGACTGGCGTTCCCTCGTCAACCAGTTGACGGAGGTCGAGCGCGCGCCTCAGAGGCAGCTCCGGTCCGAGCAGGCCGGTCTCCAGACCCGAAAAAGCGCCCTCGGCAGCATCAAGACCCAGCTGTCGGTGCTCAAGAACCGGATCGCGGCGCTCTCTTCGGACAGCGTGCTTCAAGCCAGGAAAGCGAGCACCACCGATCCGGCGGTGATCACCGCCACGGCATTGCCCGGACCGGCCTCGGGCAACTACCAGTTCAACGTCACCCAACTGGCCACGGCGTCCCGCACGGCGGGGGCCACGGGCGTGGGCTCGAACCTGTACCCGACGAGCAATGTCGCCACCGGGACCTTGTCGACCAAGGGATTCAACCCGGCGATCACCGCCGGGACCCTGACCGTCGACGGCGTGCAGATCACCATCGATCCCGCCGTCGACACCCTCCAGGACGTGTTCGACCGGATCGCCACGGCCACCCCAGGAAACATCCAGGGCAGCTATGATCCGGTAACCGATACCATCACCCTGCAGCGCCCTGGCGGAACCGGACCGGCGTTGGTGATCGGCAGCGCGACAGACTCGTCGAACTTCTTCTCAGTATCCCGGCTGGCCAACAACGGCACCAGCCAACTCACCAGTTCCTCAAGCCTCGGCAGCATCAAGCCGGCGTCGCTGCTCAATGCCGCCAACTTCCAGACCGCGGTCACCGACGGCGGCGCCGGAGCCGGGGTGTTCAAGATCAACGGGGTCTCCATCAGTTTCAACGCCGGGTCCGATTCGGTGCAAAACCTGATGGACCGCATCAACGCGTCGGCAGCCGGAGTGAGCATCAGTTACGACCGCATCACCGACCAATTCACCCTGACCAACAAGGTCACCGGCAACCTCGGCGTGGCGCTGGAGGATGTCACCGGCAATTTCCTCGCGGCGGCCGGGTTGACCACGGGAGCGACCTTCCAGGCAGGAAACGACCTGCTCTACACGATCAACGGGGGCTCGACCCTCAGCAGCCACAGCAACTCCCTGACCTCGGACAGCACGGGCATCGATGGATTGTCGCTGGCCGTGCTCAAGACCGGCACGTCCACGGTGACGCTGGAGGCCGACACCGGAGCCATCAAGGGAGCCATCAAGAGCTTCATCGAGGATTACAACCGGGCCCAGACCACGATCGACTCGCTGACCTCGAGTTCCACGGACTCGAGCGGCAAGGTCACCCGATCCACCCTGGCGGGGGACAGCGACACCAACGAGATCGCCTCGAAGCTTCGCGGCATCGCCTTTAACCAGTCCACCGGATTGACCGGGGTGCTGAATTCGCTTTCCAAGATCGGCATCGACTCCACGGGCGACAACGACCTGTTGAACCTCGAGGACGAATCGGCCCTGGACGCCGCCATCGCCAACAACCTTGGCGGCCTCAAGTCCCTGTTCAACGATCCCACCAATGGTATCGCGACGAAGCTCAGCGCCTACCTCGACAAAACCATTGGAGAGGATGGAACCCTGATTGCCCGTCAGGATGCCCTGACCAAGCAATCGAGCCAGATCGACACCCAGGTGTCGGATCTCGAGAAGCGCGTCCAAGCCAATCGACAACGGCTCTTGGAGAGCTTCACGCTGATGGAGACCACCCAGGCGACCCTCAATCAGCAACTGAAGTTCCTCCAGCAGCGCTTCCCGACGTAAGAGTAAGCTGGTTCGCTGGTTTCGAGGAATGGTTCCGGTTTTGCGCCCTGGACCCATCGCAACGATGTTGTCGGCATTTTGCCGAGGGATTGGCGCGCCCGCGCCAAGCAGCAAGATCCGGTCGTCCGCAATCCACCCGCAGAGCGGACTCCCAGGGTGCGTCGCCCTTCAAAACGACTCACCTCCAGGCTTTGGTGGATTCCCGACCGAGAAAGGTTGCATCGGATTGCACCTGACCAACTCAGACCCTTCTGAAAAGAATCTCAGAAAGACAAATCGGGGTTCTTCAGTCCATCGGGTCCCCGAGTCTTTGTTGAAAACCAACTTCAAGAAACACCCGGCAGTATTTTCCCGTATTCCGAATCCTCCCTGGCTGGTTTTCTAATTTGATCTTGGCAA
>JBEGMZ010000366.1:0-2980 GCA_041182745.1 Acidobacteriota bacterium | reverse complement strand
ACCGGGGCGTGCCCCCCCAGCTCAAGCGAGAGTGGCTTGACGCCTGCCGCCGCACCACTGATGAGCTGACGCCCAACCGCCGTCGAGCCGGTGAAGGTGACCTTGCGGCAGAGTGGATTTTCGAGCATCTCACGCCCGAACTCGTCCGGTGGCCCAACCAGCATCTGAAAGACCCCGGGCGGCAGGCCGGCAGCGTCAATACATTCCGCGAGCGCGACAGCCGAGAGGGGCGTCTGCGCGGCCGGCTTCAGGATCACCGTATTGCCGGCCGCGAGCGCCGGCGCAACTTTGCGCACGGCGAGTGCCAGCGGAAAGTTCCACGGACTGATCGCTCCGATCACGCCAAGTGGGGACTTGATGACCAGGTTCCGCTTACCTTCGGCCTGATGTGGGACAATCCGGCCATAGGCCCGGCGTGCCTCCTCGGCAAACCAGCGCAGATGGTCGATCGACATTGCGATCTCGCCCACGCTCTGCGCGAGCGGCTTGCCATTTTCAAGCGTAATCGTCCGGGCCAGATCCTCCCGCCGTTCCTCGAGCCGGTCAGCCACTCGGTGCAGGAATTGACCTCGATCACGTCCGGTGAGCCGACGCCAGCCAGACCACGCCGTATGGGCATCTACCATCGCCCTTGCGAGGCCTGGACGATCAGTCATCGACATCCGCGCAATCAGCTCTCCCGTCGCCGGGTTGATCACATCGCTCGCCTCAGCTGTCATCACCATCTCGCCATTGAGATAGATTGGATACTGCTTCATTGTGGCACCTTCGCCCAGTCCTTGAGGAAAAGTTCAACCCCGATATCGGTCAGCGGGTGGTCGTAGAGCTGAACCATGACATCGAAGTTCATCGTGCAGATATGCGCTCCGGCGAGGGCCGCCTCCAGCACATGGGTCGGGTGACGAACCGCCGCGACGATGATCTCGGTTGAGTAGTCATAGTTATCGTAGATGGTTCCGATCTGCCGGACCAGATCCATGCCGAAATGGCCAACTGCATCCAGACGGCCAACAAATGGGCTAACATAGGTTGCCCCACACTTGGCGGCCAGCAGCGCCTGGAGCGGCGAGAAAGTGACGGTAACGTTGGTTCGAATCCCTTCGTCGCGAAGCGCCTTGACCGCTTTCAGC
This sequence comes from Acidobacteriota bacterium, assembly GCA_041182745.1. Classification (GTDB taxonomy): domain Bacteria; phylum Acidobacteriota; class Blastocatellia; order RBC074; family RBC074; genus CAIOZW01. The sequence goes on along the minus strand of JBEGMZ010000366.1, from coordinate 1,850 downwards.
CCCTCTCTGATCAGTGGAACCTTAACCACCACATTCGGATGCAGTTTCGCCAGCTCACGCCCCTCGGCAATGATCTCCGGAGCAGTCAGCGATATCGTCTCAAGACTCACTGGGCCGTCGACGATCCGGAGTATCTCGTCATACACTTCCTGCGGACGCCGGCCCGTCTTCGCGACGTGGGTCGGATTGGTCGTCACTCCGTCGATGATCCCCCAGCTCCAGACCTCACGAATCTGGTCGACATCCGCTGTATCGATAAACAGCTTCATACTGATCTCCCCTCCGATTTAAGTGGACGCGCAAAATTGGCATAATGACGGGCCGGCTCGCCGCGGAGCACGGCACCAATATCACGACAGATCGAACTGACGACCCGTCGCTGCCCCTCGATGGTAAAGGCACCGATGTGAGGGAGCAGGATGACATTCTCCATCGCACTGAGAGCCGCGGTCAGCGCGTCGGAAGCAGGAGGCTCGATGGCCCGCACATCGAGCGCGGCTCCGGCAATCGTTCCGGCCTCCAGCGCCGCCACCAGCGCCGGCTCATCCACCACGCCGCCACGGGCGGTGTTGATAAAGAAGGCTGTTGACTTCATTCGCGCAAAACGATCTGCGTTGAATAGACCGACGGTCTGCGGGGTCTCCGGAAGATGGCAAGTCACAAAGTCACTCACGGCAAGCAGCTCATCGAGAGAGAGCAGCCGCGCCCCAATCTCCATCACTCGCAGACTATCGGAGGCCAGAAATGGATCATAGGCGACGATCTCCATCCCAAGCGCACGTGCTCTCGCCGCCGCGCCCGTCCCAATCCGCCCGAGTCCGACTACCCCAAGCGTGCGGCCAAGAACCTCGATCCCGGTGAAGGCCTGCCGCTTCCATCCTCCCTGGCGCGTGTCACGGTCAGCTGCCGGTATTCGCCGCGCAAGGGCAAAGATCAATCCGATCACCAGCTCGGCTACCGAGATCGAGTTCTGTTCCGGCGTCAACGCAACGACCACCCCGAACTCACTGGCCGCCTCAAGGTCAACATTGTCCAGCCCGACCCCAGCCCGACCTACCACCTCAAGTGACGGCGCTGCCGCCAACAGTTCACGCGTCACCCGCGTCTGGTTACGAACCAGCAGCGCCCGGACTCCGGCAAGCTGCTCGCGCAGCCTGGCTGGATCTCGCCACAACTCAGGCTCGACCTGCGTCACAAACTCCGCCCGCAGAAGGTCCATTCCTTCACCTGCAATGTTCTCACTGACCAGGATGTCGGCCATCTTTTGCTCCCTGCCCCATTCCACCACGAAAACAGCGCCGCTACTTTACCAGCGGCAGAACCACCGCTCGTACCTGCTCCTCATCGCCAAACCGCAGTGGCAGATTGGCATAAAGTTCCCACCGCTCTTCGTAGGCAACTTCTGCTCCGGGAGCGAGGCTCACCATTGGAGCAAGAGTCTCCAACTCCAGCATCCGGTTGTTGGTGAAAAGCTCAACCGATGAACCACGGTCAGGGTAGACCGCCCCCGCGACATACCTAAAGCGCTTGACGAAGAGATAACCCTCAAGGGAGAAGGCGCACCATCCATCGTCATTGGCAATCCCGATCTTCGCCCGTTCGCGTGCCGTCTCGATCCCTGCCCGATGACGCAGCATCACCATATTGGTTCCGAGTGAGTAGCGATCATCCCGCAGATCCGTGTACGGCCACAGAGCCAGTGTCCGGTTTGGTAGCAGCCGGTCAGGATGAAACCGCGAAGGGAGAGGCGAGATGGCAAACCCGCCCGGGGCCATCACACTGATCGCCCACGGCGCCAGCTCGACCGCCCATTGTCCGTGGTTTCGCAACCGGTGAGTCACCGTCACCAG
>JBEGMZ010000365.1:0-3421 GCA_041182745.1 Acidobacteriota bacterium | reverse complement strand
GTCTTTAATGCAATTGTCCTGCGATCCCGACTGATTTGATGAAGAAGTTGAGTAATGTGCTTGACAATGAGTGGCTGGGGACGTATATTCGCACATTCTTGAAAGGGTGAGGGCACGTATAGTCAATGGTAGACGGCCACCCTTACAAGGTGGATGCTGGGGGTTCGAGTCCCTCCGTGCCCATCTGCTGGCCGGGATGGGAGAATGGTACGCTGTGAGCAGACAGCGATCAGACGACAGATGCAGGCATTGGAACAGGTGCGGTTACTGGATATTTTGGTATGTAGATAACTGGAATGGTAGCTGAGTCTCCATTTCCCCTGTTAATTGCTTCGAAAGTTCTGTTGAATCTTGAGTAATGCTACTTGGTTTTTGTTACTTAGTCTTTGTCACTTAGTCTTTGTCACTTAGTCTTTGTCACTTAGTTTTTGTTATTTGCTTAAAGTCTGTACTTAGTTCTTTTTGAAGCTGGTTGGGTAATGCGGAGTCGTAGTTCAGTTGGTTAGAACGCCGGCCTGTCACGTCGGAGGTCGCGGGTTCGAGTCCCGTCGGCTCCGCCATTCTCTTCCTGTTTCACCTGTGTCTCCAGGCAGTAGACCTGCCAGGTTTCCAGTTCTATCAAGAACATATTGAGAGCCGCCATCAAAGGCGGCTCTAACTGTTTGTGCGTGGCTTTTTTGTACGCAGCCCGTGGAGGGCCTTTGGAACCGCGACAGGGACGCCCGGCGGATGATGGAAGCAGCGACAGATGACCGATCTTCTTAGAATTGAAGAGGCGCTGGGGATGGTGATCGATCGGACGTTCCGTGGTGGGACGGAGCGTATCGATGCGGATCTGGCTCTGGGCAGGGTGTTGCGGGAGGCGATCGTCTCGGACCTTGACCTGCCGCCATTTGACCGGGCGCGAATGGATGGCTACGCGTTCCGTGGTCGCGATACTGTCGCGGCGACACCAGCATCGCCCGTCCGGCTGATTGGGGTTGGTGAGGTCGCGGCCGGAGAGTTTCCAGATGGTCAGCTTGGGCAAGGAGAAGCGATCCGAATTATGACCGGGGCACCGGTTCCGCGAGGGGCCGACACGGTTGAGCGGATCGAGGTGATTGCGGTTGCCGCTGACGGTTCGATTCTGCTCCGTCAGCCGGTCGAGGCTGGCAGGAACATAACTCCGCGAGGCTTTGAGGTGGCGTGCGGAGTCCGGATCGTTGAGCCGGGTGAGAGGATCTCGCCCGCGCTGGCGGCGGTGCTGGCAACCTTTGGGTACTCAAAGGTTGAGGTCTCATTACCGCCACGGGTCGCCCTGATCTCGACTGGCGATGAGCTGGTTGGAGTGGATGAGCGGCCTGGGGCAGGTAAGATTCGAGACTCGAACACAAGGGCGCTTGCCGGATACGTGAAAGAAGCGGGCGGAGAGGTGGTCTCAACGGCGGTAGTTGGAGATGACCTCGAGGCGACGGTCGTCGCGATCAACGGCGCGCTGGAGGTCGCGGATCTGATCCTGCTCTCCGGCGGGGTGTCGATGGGCGACTACGACCTGGTCAAGCCGGCGTTGCGCCACTGCCGAGCCGAGATCCACTTTGAACGGGTGGCCATGCATCCTGGTAAGCCGACCGTCTTTGCCACCAGTGGCGAGAAGCTCATCTTTGGACTCCCCGGGAATCCGGTCTCAGTGGCGGTCGCCTTCTTTCTGTTTGTCCGTCCGGCACTGCGCAAATTACAGGGCGCGAAACTGCTTGAGCTGCCTCGCGCCCAGGCCATCTGTACCGGCAGGGTCAAAGGGGCTCCGCCACGCCGGAGCCATCAGCCTGGTCGACTGAGGATCACTGAGGGAACCGCACAGATCGAGCCACTCCGCTGGAGCGGTTCTGGTGATCTGGTCGGTTTTATGACTGCCAACGCGCTGATTGTCATCCCGGAGGAGACGGCGGTGGTTGAACCGGGTCAATTGACAGAGATAATTCTGTTGTCGGAGCAGGTCACTGCTGAGGGGAGATTGCTGGGATGAGCGACGAACACGTAGACCAACTGCAGAAGTTGACCCACCTCGACGATCAAGGGCGGATCACAATGGTCGATGTCGGGACGAAGACCGTCTCAGCGCGTACAGCCGAAGCGCGGGGTCAGGTTCTGCTCTCACCTCAGACCATTGCCGCCATCAGGGAACGACGCACTCCGAAGGGAGATCCGCTCGAGACTGCCCGCCTGGCGGCGATAATGGCGGCCAAGAAGACTGCCGAGCTGATTCCGCTCTGCCATTCACTCGCTCTTACCCACGTCGATGTCCGAATCGAACTGACTGGTGAGGGAGCTGAGATCGCAGCCACCGCCTCAACCAGCGATCGCACTGGTGTCGAGATGGAGGCGCTCACTGCCGTCTCGGTTGCGGCTCTGACAATCTATGACATGTGCAAGGCGATCGATCGCCGCATGGTGATCGGGCAGATCCGGATGGTCTCGAAGACGGGCGGAAAGAGCGGAGAGGCCTGGCACGATCCACTCAGCTGAACAGACCTCTCAGGATCCAAACGGTCAGGATGCAGATAGCGCTCACCCTCCTCCAGTCAACGATTTGGCAGCTTGAGGGTGGCCAGAACAATCTCCAGAGACCGTGCCGCGATGTCGCGGGTCCGCTCGCTCCAGCCCATCTGCTCCCGATTCTGCTCGTAGTCGCGCCGGACACGCTCACGCAGCCGCTCGATAAACTCTTCCGGGTTGGGTGAATTGGCGATCGCGTGGTCGATGTCACGGTAAGCGTTGTGAATTGTGATCAGCCAGTCGGAAGCCTGATACTCCGGACTTCCCGGTTCAGATGTAAATTTGGCAGTTGACATTTTCTCTACTCCACAGCTTTCCGCAGCAGAACCCTTCCCATACCGGCATAGGTGTCCACCGCTTTCAGCAGTTCTGATTTGTTTATGAATTCATGCCTCGTATGGGCGTGATGAATCGATCCCGGTCCGAAGAGGATCGGGCGGCCCCAGTTGGAGAGGCAGGGAATATCGGTTCCAAAACGGACGACGCTCGACGGAACGTGGTCCATCTCCGGGATGACAAGCGTTCGAACCGGCGGGATCGAGAACCCACGCTTCACCTCGACCATTCCGCCGAGCAGCTCAGATACCTGATTGTAGAGCTGCTCCGGGTCGAAGACCGTTCTGAACATGACCTCGCTGGTTGCCGCATCCGGGACGACGTTCGGCTTGCGGCCCCCACTGATCGTTCCAATATTGTAGGTAGTTGGTCCAAGTTCCGGGTCGACCGGCCAGTCCTGTCGTCGGAGAATCTCCAACGCGTCGAGCAGCTTCTCGATCGCCGACTCACCAAGTTCGGGATAGGCAGAGTGCGCGATTCGTCCGGTGGCCTCGATCACCACCCGCAGTGCGCCCTTGGTTGCAATCGCCTGATGGCTCTCCGTCGGCTCACC
>JBEGMZ010000364.1:0-5470 GCA_041182745.1 Acidobacteriota bacterium | reverse complement strand
CACCGGCGGGTGTGAAATGGGCCGTAACGGTCGCCGGGTCGAGGCGGTGGGTTGCAAGGATTGGTCTTGCAAAGTCCGCGAGGGGTGAGACGAGACTTCTGAATTGGTGACAGGGATTGGTATCTGACGGGGATTGGTATCTGACGGGGATTGGTATCTGACGGGGATTGGTATCTGAGAAGATGAGTATTAACGAAGAGAACCAGACAGCTCTGGCCAGCGTTGCGGCGTCGGGCCGCGAACCACGAAAGCCGAATACCGGGTATCCGGCATACAGTCGATATCCCGCCATCCAGACAGAGAAGAATTCGGTCCGTGAGTACTGGCGGATAATCCGCAAGCACCAGTGGATGGTGCTGGCGACGTTGGTGGTGCTGGTCGCGATCGTCACGATCGGCACATTGATGAGCCGGCCGGTCTACCGGGCGGAGGCGAAGATCGAGATTGGAAAGGAGACCGAGCGGGTCCTCGCCGGTCAGCGCATCATGGAGGTTGAGACGGCCAATGTCTTCAACCCCTTCTACCTCCAGACCCAGGTCGACATCCTCCGGAGTCGTGATATCGCCCGGCGAGTCATCCAGCGGCTCAACCTCGGGGGGCACGAAGATTTCAAGTCGAAGGAGTTCGAGACACTTCCTGAGAATGAGAAGGATGTCCGGATTGTCAATACATTTCAGGGGCGGTATGACGTTTCGGTCGGGCGTCAGAGCCGGGTGGTCTCGGTGTCGTTTGACGCCTATAGTCCAAAGCTGGCCGCCGAGGTTGCCAATTCGGTGGCGGCAGAGTACATCACGTGGTCGATGGAGAGCCGGCTGCAGGGGCTTGGGACGACGCGTGAGTTTCTGACGAAGCGGGTCAGTGAGGCCCAGGATGAGCTGCGTAAGTCGGAAGAGTCCTACTCGCGTTACCTGACAGACCGACGGATCATCTCTCTCGATGAGCGCGGAAATATTGCGCTCGCGAGGACCGAGGAGCTGAATCGCCAGCTGGTGGAGCTTGAGAATGAGCGGCGAACGGCGGAAGCCCTCTATTACCGGAGCCGCCAGGTGGCGGCTGAGGAGCTGACTCCGGTCATCTCCGACCCGACGGTGCAGGCGCTGACGCGTGAGCTTGGGAGGCTCCGTCAGGAGCTGGCCAACCTCTCGGCACGGTATCAGCCGAACTATCCGGCAGTGCGCCAGATCCAGGATCAGGTGACGCAGCTTGAGAAGCAGCTCGTCGAGGCGCGCCAACGGATCGTCAAAAATATTGAGACGCAGTATCAGGTGACGCGGAGTCGGGAGTCCGATCTGCGCGCGGCTTTGAGCCAGTCGAAGGGTGAAACGATCCAGCAGAACCGCGAGTCGACAGAGCTCAACCTGCTCAAGCAGAAGGTGGAGACCGATCGGAAGAACTATGAGGATCTGCTCAACCGGTTGCGTCAGGCTGAGGTCGAGAGCGATTTTCGTCCGACCAATATGCGCATCGTCCAGAGCGCGGAGGTGCCGATAGTCCCGGTCAAGCCAAACAAGCTGCTCAACATCGGGTTGAGCATATTGATCGGTCTCTCGCTCGGGATCGGGATGGCCTTCTTCGTCGAGTATCTTAACAATACGATCAACACCGCAGAGGATATTGAGCGGTACGTTCAACTGCCAGCGCTGGGGGCGATTCCGTCATTGCAGACACTCACCCGCAAGCGTCAGAAGCTGTTGACGGGAAACCGAAGTCCGGGGGAGGGAACGGCGCTGGCGCTAGCGCAGAGCGAGCTGGTCTCGGCGCACGAATCGGTCTCGACCTTCTCGGAGTCCTACCGGGCGCTGCGGACGTCGCTTCTGCTCTCCTCGGCTGAGCATGCGCCAAAGACGATGCTGGTGACGAGCAGTCACCCGGCTGAGGGCAAGACAACGATCGTCGCCAACACCGCGATCTCCCTCGCGCAGACAGGAGCGCGGGTGCTGGTTCTGGACGCTGACATGCGTCGACCACGCTGCCACAAGATCCTGAGTCTCAAGAACGACCTTGGGCTTTCGACCTTCCTTTCGCGCGAGATCGCTGTCGACCGTGTGATACAGCCGCACGAAACGCCAAATCTTCACGTTATCACCGCCGGCCCGATCCCCCCCAATCCATCAGAGCTGCTCAGCTCGCTAAAGTGGCGAGTGCTGATTGCAGAGCTGGAGGCCCGGTATGACCATATCGTTATCGACTCGCCACCGGTGATCCACGTCACTGACGCCCTGATCATCTCGCCCTATGCTGACGGGGTGGTGCTGGTTGTCAAGGGTGGCCACACGCCACGCGAGGCGGTGCAGCGGGCCAAGCAGGCTCTGCAGGATGTCAATGCCAAGATTCTCGGGGTTGTCATCAACGGGGTCAATCTCCACTCGGAAAGCTACTACTACTACAACTACAAATATTCCTACCATCAGTCGGAATGAGGCAGAATGAGACATCTTGTCTTCATCCTGATTCTTGTTGGTTCGGTCACCGTTGGGCGGTGGGTCTGGCGTCAGTCGGTAGCGGTGGCGCTGATCGAATGGGCCGACGATGCCGATTCGCGTGATCTGGCGCTGAGATATGCACCGGACAATCCGGCAGTGATCGCGGCGCGAGCGAAGTACCTCGCTTACCGCGCCGCAGTGCCCGATACGGAGCAGGGGCTGGCCGGGATGCGACGGGCGGTCAGCCTGACGCCAGGCGACTACCGTTACTGGCTCGAACTTGGCCGGATGGCGGAGACGCACGGAGATCAGGCGGCGGCGGCACTGGCGCTCGATCGCGCGCGGAGCCTGGCTCCACGCCACTTCGAGACCCACTGGACGTGGGCGAACTTCAAGCTCCGGAACGGAGAGACCGAAGAGGCGATCGCCAGCTTCCACCGGGCGCTGCTGATCTCGGAGAACCGCCCCGGGGTGACCAATGGTCGGGCGGCGCTCAATGTTTATGACGCACTGACGCAGTCGCTGGGGCTCGATCTGCGGACCCTCAACCAGGTGGCGCCGCCGGATGAGATCGCACAGTCCTGGCTCGCCTGGTATCTGGCCGCTCAGGGTGAGCTGGATCCGGCACTGGAGATATTCCGGCGGCTTCCGCGCCACGGAGACGGGGCAGCTCCGGAGCTGGCCGCGCAACTGCTGCTGGCGGCGCAGCGGGCTGGTCGCTATGCCGAAGCTGGTGAAGTGTGGACGGTGGTGAGGAGATTCTCCGCCGCGCCGGAAAAACCACCGGCAGAGCTGGTTGAAAATGGGGGATTCGAGGAGGCGCCACTCACGGAGCGGATAGCGACTCTGCGTGACTCCGGACTCGGTTTTGACTGGGTGATCAAGCGCCATCCGGAGGTGGTTGCAGTGCGGGATGATGACCGGCCATACCGCGGAGGGCGATCGATGCAGGTCAGTTTCCCGCGCGCGATGACTACTCCTTACGCCGGATTGTCACAGCTGATCCTGGTCGAGCCGGGGAGAAGTTACCAGCTCGTTTTTCATTGTCGAACCCAGAGTCTCGCGAGCGAGACGCCGTGGATTGAGGTGGTTGGACTTGAGGTGGGAGCTGGTGCGGAGAGTCCCAGTCTTCCGTTGCTCCGCTCGTCACTGCCGCGTGAGGCCGTGGAGTGGCAGCGGGTTGAGCTGACGTTTGCCGTTCCGCCCGGGGTTGTTGCGACCCGCCTCGTTCTCCGGAGTCCGCGGTATGATGTCGTCGACGGGCTCCGGCGTACCAGGCTCTGGCTCGACGATCTTTCATTGACCCCGATTGGCGGGGCACATTAAAAAGGGATGAGATTGACCAGCGCAAGGCCTGCTGCCACGAAGATCGAGAAGGTGCTCTTTGTTCAGCTGATAGTGACGGCGATCCTCGCCGTGCTCGCCTTTGGAACCGTCGAGCCGTGGTCACTGGCGATCTTCGAGATCAACGCGCTGGTGATGGCGGTGTTCGGTGGGCTGTTGCCGCTGGTCGATCGGAAGTTTGAGTGGCGGCATTTTCTCCCGTCGCTTCCGCTCTGGCTGTTGCTGGGGTGGGCCCTGCTGCAGGTGGTTCCACTCGGCTCAGGAGCCGGTCCGGCAGGACTGCCAGAGAGCCTTCCACTAGAGCAGTTGCGGCTGCGGACGATCTCGTTCGACCCGCAGGCGACCCGCGAGGCGGCGGCCAAACTGATGGCACTGGCGATCTATTTCTCGGTCGCGCTGATCGTCCTTCGCGATTCTGCCCGGCAGCGGTTGGCAGTCCGCATATTCTCGGTCTTTGGTCTTGCGGTCTCGCTTCTGGCCATTGTTCAACGGCTCGCCTGGAATGGAAAGCTCTACTGGATCCGGCCGGTATCTGCCTTTGTTGCCCCCTTTGGACCATATGGAAATTATAATCACTTTGCCGGCATGGTTGAGCTGCTCTTTCCTCTTCCCTTTGCCTGGCTGATCTTTTCACGCTGCCGGCTCGATGAGCGGATCTTCCACGGGGTAGCAGTGGCGATAATGGTCGCCGCGGCGGTCCTCTCAATGTCGAGGGCGGGGATACTCTCGATCGGGCTGCAGCTGCTTGTCTTTGGTGCGGCGATGATTCCAGCCCGCCGTCGGGCAGTGCTGCCACTCTTGATTGTCCCAGCCGCGATTCTGCTCAGCCTCTGGGTCGGCTACCAACCGCTCCAGCGCCGCTTCAGCTCAATTCAGTACGGCACGAGCGAACACTCGGTGGTGACCCGTCTCGCCTACTGGAAGGCTTCGTGGCAGATCTTCACCGACCATCCGCTGACGGGTGTCGGACTGGGCGCCTTCCCGACCGTCTACCCATCGTATGGCAGCGCATCATCACGTTATGAGCGGCTGGAGCAGGTGCATAACGACTATCTTCAGCTGCTGACCGATCTGGGGCTCACAGGTGGAGTGGTGATGGCAATCGGACTTCTGGCATTCATCCGCCGCTGGTATCAGACATTGAGCCGTGGAGTCATCCGGCGAGGGGAGGATCTGGCGATCTTTCTGGGGGCGCTGGTTGCCGTGATTGGCATTCTCCTCCATAGTATATTCGACTTTAATCTTCAGATACCGGCCAACGCACTGTTGGCACTGTTGATGGGGGCGATCTCAGTTTCGTCGAGGTTGATCGCGGAGTAGGCCTTGGGAATCAAATCGGCGGCCCACCTGATAAAGGCCCGGCACCCCATCGGTCGAAAGATGGCTGGAGGGAATCGAGTATGGTCACGCAAAGCGGTAAGGCAGGTGTGATGACGAGCCACAACCCGAGACGGCTCAACCTTGGATGCGGTGATCGTCCGACCCCGGGGTGGATAAACTACGACAACTCGCTCAGTCTTCTGCTGGGCCGGGTTCCCGCCCTGCCCGGGCTACTCTTCCGCCTTGGGATGGTCTCGTCGAGCCAGCTTAAATTTATGGCTCTGATCCGCGAAGGGGGAATCAGGTATGCCGATGTGACAAACCGGATCCCGGAAGACGACTCATCGGTCGATCTGATCTACTGTTGCCACATGCTCGAGCAT
>JBEGMZ010000363.1:0-2646 GCA_041182745.1 Acidobacteriota bacterium | reverse complement strand
GCTAGTCGGCGGACAGCGCTGACAAGGGCAGGTATATCGTAGGGCTTTTCGATGAAGTCGTCACAGGATTCGAGCACTAGTCGAGATTTTTCGCTGTTGTAGACTCCGGTAACGGCGAGGATTCTGATATTGGCCAGCAGTGGATTCGACTTGATGCGACGACTTGCCTCGACCCCGTCCATGACCGGCATGTCGAGATCCATCAGGATAACATCGGGATGATCCTGTTCGGCGATGCGAACCGCTTCCAGCCCATTGCAGGCTTCGAGCACACTGTAGTCGTCCTCGAGCGCCCAGGTGAGCATTCTCCGTACACCCTCGATGTCATCGACTATCAAAACCTTGGTCACAAGATACTCTCTCTGGGTAAATTCCGGATACGGCCAAGCGCTTGGTGATCAGCGTGCCTCCACGGAGGTGCTGCTCCTCGGTCGTTTGACCAGGCCGGGGAGCCCAAGCCGTGAGATGATGACCCCAAGCAGAATCAGTGTCGCCCCGATCCCACGGCGTGCTCCCAGCTCTTCCCCAAAAACAAGGTAGGCAAATATTGCCGACGTGACTGGTTCAAGAGTGTAGAGTATCGCGGCGTGAGTCGACGGAACCCGCTTCTGCGCTCCGGTCTGGATCAGCGCGGCGAGGCAGGTCACGATAATCGACATATAGCCGATCTGCCAGAGAAACCTGCCATCGATTGGGTTGAGGCTCCGTTCAAGCCCTGTCAGGCGGAGAGTCAGATGAATGAGCAGGGCCATCACCGCTACCGTCACCACCTGAACCACCGCGAGCGTCCGGACATCGCTCCGGATGGCGAAGGCGGTCGTCGCTGCAATATGGACCGCCCAGGCGATCGCGGCCATCAGTACAAGGAGGTCGCCTATGTTGAGCACTGCCTCTCCGGCGAGCGCAGAGCCGCCCGGCAGGCTCATCACCAGAAAGCCACCCATGGCAACGGCGAGTCCGGCAAGGTGCTCGCGCCCGGGTCGCGCCCGAAAGAGAGCGAAGGCGGCGATTGGCGTGAAGACAAGGTAGAGTCCGCTGATGAAGCCGGCCTTCGACACCTGGGTGAAGATCAATCCGGAGACGTAGAGGGCGATTCCGGCAAAGCTGCACAGGCCGAGCAGGATGCCAAGGCCGACATCATTAAGCGAGCGCCGGCGAATGTGCCGCCAGAAGACGAGCAGCAGGAAGATTGCCGCGAGGCCAAACCTGGCGGTGGTGTAGAAGCTTGGCGAATGGGTGGCCAGGATGTCCTTGGTGATGACGTGCGACGTGCCCCAGACAAGCGCCAGCGCCATCAGGGAACCTTCCGCCTGCCAGGACGATCGGTAGTTGTCAGTGTTTTCTGATGTCATGCTGTTTCACGCTGCGAACCCGCCACCGACAAGATAGCGGAGCGGGAGGAGGGTACGCAAGCGTCCGCACTGTAAATAGTGGCTTGATCAGGCTTTCGCCACGCCGGGGCGCTCGTTCCGACGGAGCCAAACCGGGTGATCAGCTTCATACTAATCTTGTTAATCTTAATCTCTTAATCTTAATCTCCACCCGGCTCGTCTCGGTGAACGCGCCAGCCGGTCAGGGCTCCTGACCAAGCTCACGGGCAAACGGGTTGCTATTCTGCCATCCGATCTTACCGTTTTCGCGGTAGTTCTCGAGTCGTCGGATGGTCACCTCGCAGAAGATTGGGTCGATATCCATCGTCAGGCAGCGTCGCCCGGTCATCTCGGCCGCGAGCAGCGTCGTTCCGGAGTGCGCAAAGAAGTCGAGTACGGTCTCACCCGGGCGCGAACTGGCATCGATAATCCGCAGGATCGATTTGAGCGGCTTCTGGGCGAAACACCCATTCACATTCTCCTCGAGGCGGTAGAAAATCTGCTGGATATCGATCCAGACATTGCCGGCCCTGGTGGTCTCACCCCGTCCACGCGCAATATTCTCTGTCCGCTCTCCACCGATGGACTTATAATACCCACCGACCTTCTTTGGGATGTCGGTGTACTGTGGGCAAAAGAACGGATTACCGCGAATATAGTAGAGGAGTTCCTGCCGGACACTCATCCAGTTCTGCTGGGTCCCGTAGCCTCGCTGGTTGCGTACGGTGATGAGGCTGCGAGAGCGGAAACCGGAGTCCCGCATCATGATCATCACCTCCGGGAGTGGGGCGAAATCATTGGACTGGTCGGCGCCAATCCAGAGGTAGAGGCTGGCATCGGTGGTCAGGTATTCCGCCGTGTTGGCCACCAGCTGCCGGCACCATTCGGTGAAAGCGGCAATTCTTCTTCTCTCGAAGGCAATGAAGTTGTAGGGTGGGTCGTGAATGGCGAGGGTTGCCAGGGACTGGGACTCGGATTGACAGAGTTTTCTGACCTCGACCTCCGAGATGGCATTGAGACAGCCAACCCGATGGCCGGAGCGAGAATCAGTCCAGACCTCGCCCGGCTTGAGCCGGCAGTGACCGAGCAGCCTCTTTCTCGTGGCCTCGTCGCGTTCAATCCTTGGTAGTGGATGCTTCTTCACCTCGGGACGGCTTCCGTGAGCGTTGGAGTTGACATTATCATCTAAAAACGGGTTATTATTGTTCTGTCACCGTCGAGCTGACCCGTGACGAACAGAACCAGCCCCGAGACGGTCTCTGTTATCTGATTCGAG
>JBEGMZ010000362.1:0-3777 GCA_041182745.1 Acidobacteriota bacterium | reverse complement strand
ATTCTATCGATTCGTGAACGGAGGGAGCGAGGAGGTCTTTATTGGCAGTGCCGATCTGATGAACCGGAACCTCGACCGGCGGGTTGAGATCATCTTTCCGGTTGAGTCGATCAGCCTTCGCGAGCGGATCGTGCGGGAGGCACTCGAGCTTCCACTGCTTGACAACGTAAAAATGCGCTGGCTGCAGAGTGACGGGTCATACGTCAGACCGCGCCGATCCGAGGAGAAGGCCTTCAACGTTCAGGAGTATCTACTGGAAAGTGCCGGCAAGGATGAGCCGGTTTAAGTACGTATTGGAAGCGAGGGGTGGAGGATACGGGTAGTTTGAGGCGACTCCGGGAGCGGGACGGTCGCGAGCGGTGATCTATATCAAAGTGATGAAGGGGGAGGCGGAATGAGACGAGTCGCAGGCTGGGTGGCAGGTTTCGCCGTGCTGGTGACCATCACGGTTAAGACAGAGGCGAGTGATCGAAGGTATTACGACCTGGGTTCACCGGTCGTGACCGAGATCTGGGTCGATCCGGTCAATGGAAATGACAGCAACAACGGGTCGGTGCGGGGCCAGGCGCTGCGAACACTGACGGCGGCCTGGAACCGGATTCCGGTCGGGACGCCCCTCACCGGGTCGGGTCGAAAGATAATGCTCGCCGCCGGAAACTATCCGGAGTCGAGCCTTCCGAACTATCTTGAGCGGCGTTACGGGACCTTCAACTTTCCCATCATCTTTCAGAGCGCCGACGGACGGGGGAGTGCCGTCCTGCAGGGGGATCTCAATATCTTCGATTGTCGTTATCTCTACCTGATCGATCTGACGATCCGGCCGGTACCAGCCGGCGATACGCTCCATTTTGAGCTCTGCCAGAACATTCTGATGCGTGGACTGGAGCTTGATGGCGGAGTGTGGACCGGAAACGGACAGACCACACCGGTCGCACACGAGACCCTCAAGATCAATCAATCCCAGTACATCTACCTTGAAGACAGCAACATCCACGGAGCGGACGACAACGCGGTCGATTACGTCGCGGTTCAATATGGACACGCGGTGGGCAACCGGATCCACAACTGCAATGACTGGGCGATGTACGTCAAGGGCGGCTCGGCCTACCTGCGGATCGAGGCTAATGAGTTCTACGATGCCGGGACGGGCGGCTTTACCACCGGTCAGGGAACGGGTTTCGAGTTTATGACCGCGCCGTGGCTCCATTACGAGGCCTATGACATCAAGGTGATCAACAACCTGGTGCATGACACGGAGGGAGCCGGACTTGGGGTCAACGGCGGATACAACATCCTGATGGGCTGGAACACCCTCTACCGGGTTGGCCGACGAAGCCACGTCATTGAGATCGTGCCCGGCAGCCGGAGCTGCGACGGTGACACGGTCCGCTGTCAGGCCAATCGGACGGCCGGCGGCTGGGGTGGAGCGATTCCCGACGGGCAATATATCCCGGCGCGAAACGTCTTCATCTTCAACAATATCGTCTACAATCCGGCTGGATATCAGAGCCAGTGGCAGCACTTTGAGATACGCGGGCCGGTGACGCCACCAGCGGGGAGCGGTGTCGCCTCGCCAGCGCGGGTCGATGTCAACCTGCGAATTCGGGGGAACATCATCTGGAATGGGCCCACGAGCCATTCACTGGGTCTGGGAAGTGACACCGGGTGCCAGCCCTCGAACACGACCTGCAACGAGACGCAGCTGCGGGCCGAGAACGCCATCAACACCCTTGAGCCGCAGCTGGTCAACCCGGCGGCGGGGGACTATCGTCCACGGACGGCGAGCAATATCACGACCGTGACCGCCTACCTGCCGGGCGACTTCGACTGGAGCGATGCGCCGACGACACCGGCGGTGCCAGCGGGCAATCCGGTCAACCTGGTTCTGCAGGATCGGGAGAACCGGACGCGGAGCGGGGCCGGGCCGGCCGGGGCCTGGTTGCTGCCGGCAAGTGGCCTCGGTACAAACCTTGAAGTCGTCGAAGACTATGCGGTCGCCTACCCGTTCGCCGATTTTTTCAAACAGTCACGCGCGTGGATCGCAGGCAGTGCAACCGTATTTGACACGGGGCAAGGGGCGCTGCTTCAGCTGGATTCAAGCGGCTGGGTTCGCAGCCTGCCCACCTGCACCACCAACAGCGCCCAGTTCTGCAAGGCACGCACTGTTTTCAACTCCGGTGATAACCCTTACCCTAGTGGTCACTACACGGTTGTCTATGAGGGGCAAGGATCCCTGACCTACTCCGGAGGAGCCACCAAACTTGCCCAACTGTCGAGCGCCGGGCGGGATGTAATCGAGGTCAATGGAGATCAGATCTGGATTCTCACTCTTGAATCGACAAACTCCAGCAACTACGTGCGCAACATTCGCGTCTACCCGCCAGGTATCGATCCGCTTGCGCCGCCGCTGTACCATCCCGACTTCATTCGACAGCTCACTCCCTACCGCAGCGTGCGATTCATGGACTGGATGCGAACCAACGGATCAGGCTTTTCCGGTGCGCCAAACTCACAGCGTGAGTTCAGTGACCGTCCGACTCTGACCCAGGCACACTGGTCACGCGAGAATGGGGTTCCCCTCGAAGCGATGATTGAGCTCTCCAACGTCACGAACCTTGAGCCCTGGTTTACACTACCGCACGGCGCCTCGGACTCCTACGTCGACCAGTTCGCTCAGCTCGTCCTGGAGCGGCTCACGGCGGGTCGACGAGTATACGTTGAGTACTCGAACGAGGTCTGGAATTCAGCCTTTCCGCAGGGTCCAGAGGTCGAGTCCACGGGCGCGCTGCTCTTTGGCAACCTCGGTGATCCTTTTATTCGTCGGTTGAACGCGCACGGCCTGCGAACGGCCCAGATGTGTCGTATCTTCAAGACACGTTTTGGCACCCAGTCGAGCCGGGTCACGTGCGTACTTGGCGCCCAGGCCGCCAACAGCTTCACCGCGACCGAGGCTGCTGACTGCCCACTGGCGGTGCAGGTCGGAAGTCGCACCACGGCGTGTCGTACTGACATCGACGCCGTGGCGATCGCCCCCTACTTTGGCAACTATCTGAATCTACCGGTCAACACGAACGAACTTCAGAGCTGGAGCGTCAGTACCATGTTCAACGAGCTCCGTCTGGGAGGCCAGCTCAGTGACGTCTACCCCAATGTCGCCACTCCATGCACCGAGAAGTGGCCACCACAACAGACCGGAACCTGTTCAACCTCGGCATTGCAGGAGATAGTTCCGTGGATCCGTGCCCATTCACAAGAGGCGGGCACGCGCGACCTCCGGCTTCTGGCCTATGAGGGAGGTCAGCATCTGGTGGGTGTTTTCGGAGCCCAGGATGATGTGGCCGTATCAAATCTCTTTGTAGCCGCCAATCGTGACCCACAAATGAACGATGTGTACGCCTCATACCTCAATGCGTGGCGAACTAATGGCGGTGAAATGTTTATGCACTTCACTTTGACTTTCGGGGCGGGCAAATTTGGCAGCTGGGGCGCCTTGGAGACCTTAACGCCAACCCTGCGTCCACCCAAAGCCGCCGCCATCGACACCTTCAATGCCGCCAATCCCTGCTGGTGGGCCGGTTGCGGGCAATAATGGCACTGGGCAAGGCAACGCCGGTGTTGCCCCCAACATCCAAGACCGCGAGCTGACGAACGCACTCTGCTGATTATGAACTAAGAATAAAAAAGTGCTTGCGTCGCTCGCGTTCAACGTGCTATAAATTCCGTGTTGATTGACGCTGGACTGCACCCCCGAACAGCCAGTGAAAGCAGGTGCCACTG
>JBEGMZ010000361.1:0-12235 GCA_041182745.1 Acidobacteriota bacterium | reverse complement strand
CCCGAACACGGAAGTTAAGCCCTCTTGAGCCGATGGTACTGCACGGGCAACTGTGTGGGAGAGTAGGTAGCTGCCGGAATAATATACAAGCAAAAAGGCCGATCTGATTGATTCAGATCGGCCTTTTTGCTTGTCATGACTCTGTCAGCTGATATCTGGGAAGCTGGCTTTTTTAATGGCAGAACGGCTTTTGCAAATGCGAAATTGATGGCGTAGACTCCGATTTATGGGAAGAGTCGTAGTACAGTTCAGGATGATCGTCCTTTTAATAGTCGCGATAGTCGCAATGGCAGCGCAGACGATGGTGAGTGGCCAGAATCGTCCAGTGGATCCGGCGACAAGAGTCGCCGAGCTTTTTGACGCTGGACAGAGTGCACACGAGCGAGGAGAGCTGGAGAAAGCGGTCGGTCTTTATGCTGAAGCGCTGCGGTTGGATCCTTTATTCTGGCAGGCTGAGTATCAACGATCGCTCGCAATGCGCTCTTTAGGAAGATTGAATGAAGCGCGACACGGGCTGAGGCGAACAATTGAGCAGCTCTCCGACTTTGAGGGTGTTGAAGAGGGGAGGATGATGCTTTGGCGTGCACGTCTTGGATTGGCCGAAGTGGAGGCATCGATTGGGGATCTGACTGCTGCAGAGAAGAGCTACATTGAACTGACAAGAATGGCCGTCGGGCGGCAAGGCTTGAGTGTTGGTTGGCAGGCTGGACAGGCCGAGGTTAGCCTGAAGCTGGGGAAATTGCCAGAGGCTTTGACGGCAGTAGAGGCGGCAATTAATGGGGGTGACAATCGACCTGCGACAATGGCACTGCGCGGAGTGATCCTGATAAGACTAGGGAGAGTATCCGAAGGTGAGAAATTGCTTGGCGAGTCACTCGGGCGTGACCCCGCCAACATTTTCGCGTTGCAGCAGCGGGCTGAAATGATGCTGAACCGGCGTGATTTCAAGGCTGGAATCGCAGATCTGCGTGAGCTGCTGCGGCTCAACCCGCAGGAGGGAGCACGCATTCGTCCCCGGCTGGCGTGGGCGCTGGCTCAGAATAGAGAGAATGCGGAGGCGCTCCGCCTCTACCGGGAGATACTGCAGACCGATCCGGCAAACAATGAAGTTCGACAGGCAGTTGCTGCCCTGACCATTGAGGCCGGGGAGAGTGGTGAGGCCGTTCAACAACTGGATGAGCTGATCAAGGCGGAGCCTGAACGTGCCGACCTCCGTGCCCAGATGGGAGAACTTTTGATCCGCAGCCAGCCGGAAAAGGCTCTCGAGCAATATCTGATGGCAGCACGGCTTGAACCGGCGCGGATCAGCCACCGCATAGGAGTTGGGTCAGCGCTTGTCCGGCTGCGCCGGATGGCGGAGGCCGTAGGGGTTCTCCGTACGGCGCTGGCAATGAATCCACCTGATGAAGTGGCCTATTACGCACATACCAACCTTGGCACAGCCCTCTATGAATTGAACGATTTCGCTGCTGCAATTCCAGAATTTCTTTGGATCCTTGAGCACCAGACAGACGAGAAAAGGATTCCGATCACACTCTATTTTCTGGCAATCTGTCTTGATCGAACTGGTGAGTACGAAGAGGCCCTCAGGATTTATCAGGAGTTTCTCAACAAGGCAACCAATGTCAACCAGCTCGAAATCGACAAGGTGAAACTGCGCTTGCCGATCATCCAGAAGCAGATACGTGAGGGTAAGGGAAGGCGAAAAAAATGACCGGACGTGACCGACTGATGATGGGCCTGATGCTGATCAGCCTCGTGTTGCCGGTAATGGCGCAGCAGGGAAGAACGAGGGATCATCTCACCGAACAGGAAGTTGACCTGGTGCGAGTAAATCAGGAGATCGACTTGCGGTCGGAGGTTTTCCTTAAGGCAGCTGACCGACGGTTACTTGTTCTGGCAAATCCCCAGGCGACCCAGAAGAAAAAAGAGGAGGAGGTCTGGGGTCCACTTCCAAAAGGTTCAGCGCTTGAGCTGCTGCAGGATTATAAGCGCATACTTGAGGAACTCGAGGAGAAGCTGGATGACGCATTGAACCGTGACAGCCGAAGTCCCGCGCTCGAGAAAGCGATAAAAAAGGCAAAGGATGCCACTGCTGAACACCTGCCGAAACTGCGGGCATTGCGCAACGGCCTGGCAGACCAGAAGGCTCAACGGGCGCTACTGGAGGCCATCGAGGAAGCGGAGTTGATCACTAAAGCCAGCTTCTGAACTATCTTGGGCACGCGATTAGGGCTGCTCCAACGAATTGAGTGAGCTGGCGGCATCCGTTAAGGTTTCTCTCACTTCTGACGATTGAGTGCTTGCTGGATTGCCGCTTCAGCCAGAGGAGCCATAATGCGGTACCCTTGAGCGTTGGGATGAAGGCCGTCATTGGCCAGCTCTGCTCGGAGCGATCCTTTTTCGTCAGTCATTCGGCTGAAATAGTCAAGATAGATAAGGTTATTCTTCTCGCAGTAGCCCTTCAGCCACTCGTTGAGCTTTACGATCAGCTCTGGTGAGCGACGAGTGGAAACGCGGCGCGGACCATAGTCGTGAACAGGCAGAATCGATGCGAAGACGGGGATAATTCCATTAGCTTTGGCCAGCTCAGCGATCGACGTGTAGTTCTGCTGGATCATCTCCGGAGTCATGGGACCGGTATTTCCGGCAATATCATTGGTACCGGCAAGGATGACGATGACTTTTGGAGAGAGGGCAATGACATCAGGTCGCATTCTGAGCAGCATCTGCGGGGTGGTCTGGCCACTGATTCCACGATTTATGTAGGGGCGTCCTGGGAAGTATTCGTCAAGTTTCCAGCTGTCAGTTATCGAGTCACCGAGAAACACAACCCGTTCCTCACCTTTGGCCGGTGGTTGCACCTGCCGGTTGGCATCGCGGTAGCGGGAGAACTGGGGCCAATCCTGAAGCCGGCGCTCCATCCCTTCAATCCGCTGCCGGAGGGTCTCGATCGTCTCGGGAGGCGAAGTTGTATCTTGGGCTTGAGTCTGGCCAATGACCAGCCCGCACAGTGCAGTCGTCAGCAGGAACGACAAGGTCAGCCGATTAGTAAATTTCATCTTGATACCCCGGGTTTGCTAGCGTTCAAGCCATTGGCGGTGGCTTATTAAGCAACACTATTAAGCAACACTACTAAGCAATACTGTCCACCCCAGCCACGACAAGCGGGGATCAAGGTAGCACGATTGAACCGAAATGGCGAGACTGCCCGAATCACTTTCCGGACCATTGTTCCGGGTCGAGAGCTGTGGTAGAAACCAGCAGCAGAGCTTTTTTATTTCCAGCTCCCCAAAGGTGGCCGGTCACAGAGAGATGGAGATATCAAGCTTCAGGTCCAGAGCAGGCAGGTGTTAAGTCAATATTAAATCAATATAGACCGATAAAAGAGAGATAAAGAAACAATGACGATCAGATCAATGGATCAGCTCGCGGCAAGATGTTTGATCACCGGCTTCTGTGTTCTGCTATTAAGTGGCTGTCGAGGAGTTGATCGCCCGAGCGGCAATCAGAGCCGAGGAGAAGGAACGGAAGGAATGGGATCGATGAAGAAGGAAATTTTTGGCCGGATGGCTGATGGGACTGAGGTGGATATTTACACGCTGACGACCTCCAGCGGAGTGGAGGCGCGCATAACCAACTATGGCGGGATCATTGTCTCACTCAAGACACCCGACCGGAACGGTAACCTGGGCGATATCACCCTTGGATACGATTCACTTGATGGTTACCTGGCTAAGAATCCCTTCTTTGGCAGTCTGGTTGGAAGGTACGGGAATCGGATCGGGCAGGCTCGGTTCAGCCTTAATGGTGTCACCTACGAGCTGGCCCGTAACAATGGTCGCAACCACCTGCATGGTGGCAAGGTCGGGTTTGACAAGAAGGTTTGGAAGGCAGATGGCAGAGTGACTCCAGAGGGTCCATCACTGGTGCTAACGACGACCAGCGCTGATGGGGAAGAGAACTACCCGGGTAATCTCTCGGTGCAGGTAACCTACACGCTGCTGGAGAGCAGGGCGCTGCGAATCGACTACCTCGCGACCACTGACAAGGATACAGTTGTCAATCTGACCAATCACACCTATTTCAATCTTGCCGGAGCCGGCACTATCACTGATCACGAGATAATGATCAATGCCGATCGGATCACTGCGGTCGATGCCGAGCTGATTCCAACCGGGGAACTTCGACCAGTCACCGGCACGCCGTTCGATTTTACGAGTCCACGCCAGATCGGGGAACGGATCGATGCGGCTGACGAACAGATCTCATATGGGAAGGGCTATGATCACAACTTCGTCCTGAGAAAGGATGGTGCGCAACAAGGCCTGGTAGCACAAGCGTATGATCCTAAGAGTGGTCGCGTACTTGTGGTGGAGTCGACTGAACCCGGAGTCCAGTTCTATACCGGAAACTTCCTCGATGGCAGCATCACTGGCAAGGGTGGGCAGATCTACGCACGGAGATCTGGATTCTGCCTTGAAACACAGCACTTTCCCGATTCACCCAACAAGCCTCAGTTCCCCTCGACAGTACTGAAGACGGGGGAGGAGTACCGGACAACCACCATCTTCAGATTCTCTGCAAGATAAATGGCGCTTGGTTAAAAGGAGAACCCCTTCCGATACTCACGGCACATCCGTGGAGATGGGATCGCCTTACCCGGGTTACAGAGGCCAAGCGGATTGAAGACTTCCCTGACCCCGAGCATAGTATTGAGCGAGTCCTCATCGAAGATCATCGGCATGTAGCTGATCTTGTCAGCTCCGACTCCATGCTCACCAGTGATCGAACCGCCGGCGTCGACACAGAGCTGCATGATCTCCTTGCCGGCAAGCAGCACCCGTTCGACCTCGTCTTTGTCGCGACCGTCAAAGTTGAGATTGGGATGGAGATTGCCATCACCGGCGTGGAAGACGGTCGACATCTTCAGGTTGTGTCGTGCTCCAATGGCATAGATGCCAGCCAACACCTCGGGAAGTTTCGTTCGAGGAACCACCGCGTCCTGAACAAACAGGTCAGGGCTCACCCGCCCAAGCGCCCCAAAGGCACCTTTGCGACCGGCCCAGAGCCGCTTTCGTTCGAGCTCGTCACTGGCCTCTTTGACAGACCGGGCGCGGTACCTGGTACAGATATCAGAGACTCGACGCGCCAGAGTCTCGATGCCGGCGCTCAGTCCGTCGAGTTCCACGATCAGACAGGCAGCGGCATCGCGAGGGTAGCCGGCCGCGAAGACCGAGTCCTCGACCGCATTGATCGTCACCCGATCGATCATCTCGAGGGCGGCGGGCAGGATGCCGGCGGCAATGATGGCCGAGACTGCTTGGCTGGCGTCATTGAGATCGGTGAAGTCGGCCAGTAGTGTGATAACCTTCTGTGGATTGGGGGTCAGCCTTACCACTACTTTGGTCACAATTCCAAAGGTTCCCTCGCTTCCAACAAAAGTACCAAGCAGATCATAGCCGGTGGTATCGACCCCGTCACCGCCGAGATTTACTACCTCACCTGTCGGAAGAACGACCTCGAGGCCAAGAATGTGGTTGGTGGTGGCTCCGTACTTGAGACAGTGAGGGCCACCGGCGTTCTCCGCGACGTTACCCCCAATCGTGCACGATGTCTGGGATGAAGGATCGGGAGCGTAGTGATAACCAGCTGCCGCGACGGCCTGCGTCAACCTGACGTTGATCACTCCCGGCTGGACCACTGCTCGTCGATTAGCATAGTCGATCGCAAGAACGCGATTCATCCGCGCCATCTCAATGATCACTGAGCGCTGACCTTCTTCGCAGCCGATGGGGAGAGCCCCGGAGCTGAGGCCGGTGCCAGCCCCACGCGGTCCAAACGGTATTCGCTCCTGGTGGAGCAGCCTGACGACTCCGGCCACCTCCTCGGTATTGGCGGGAAAGATGACCGCCAGTGGTCGCGTCTTGTGAATTGCCACCGCATCACACTCGTAGACGAGAAGCTCGGCTTCATCGGTCGTGACGTGCCGCGCTCCAACAATCTTTTTTAACGCTGAGATGATCCCTGCTTCGTCCATTTTATCTGATTCCAAGTTACCCGGTTACAGTCCGAACCAGACTGATTCTATCCGGTGAGCCCTGATTTTAACGCTCTGCATTCATGCCGGTTCGAGTCGGCATAACCAGTATTTTCAAAATGAAGATGAAAGGTATCACAAATATTTCGCCTGGGAAAACTCCACTTCCTGCGGTCAAAACTTGTCTGCCATATTATTCACCTGGAGACTTCTCGCCCAGTCGCTGGATGGATGCCCGCAGTTTGCAGCGGAATGAAGGGGCCGGAGTTGGTCAATTCTTTCAGGCTCGGTTTTTGATCCGGGAGGAGATGTGATGATAAGCTACTAACGTCGTAAACTGGTATACGGCCGGTTTTCTGTCATGATGCCGGCGCTGACCTTACAATTTGTCTGCCAGATATCTTTAGGTGCGGAGAAGTCTTTAAGTATGGCGATCTGTCCAGCCTGTGGAAGTTCAAGGATCCGGAACGATTATCGCCCGGCACCAATTTTTCTGCGAGCTATTTTTGTTCGGGCCCTCCTTTGTGACAATTGCAACCGTCAGTTCAGAGCCTTCAGCCCGCGCCCTCCGGGAAATCATTCGTCGGGCCGGGCCAGGAAGAAGGCAGATACATTTGTTAAGGCTTCACGCCCGGTCGATCTGGAATCTCCGACGGATGGTGGTGGCGGACAGGGCGCGAGAAGAGCCGGGTTGCGTGACCAGATCGCCCAGCAGGATCGAACAATTACAGAACCGACGAGGTGGAAGACCGAAATTACTCGGGTTGGGGGTAGTTCAAGGAGGATCTGCCCGGACTGCGGCTCGTCACGAATCAGACGTCGTCCACGGAAGAGGCTGGAGAGGTTGCTCCTCTCAATTACGGATCATCGAGCTTACGTCTGCCAGGAGTGTCAGTCCTCGTTCTACGCTCGTTCCAGTGACCAGGCAGACTAGCCCTCATCTCCCCCGTTCTCAACCCGTCCGGTCCCGGCCATTGGCGCAAGGATGACGGGAAGGGTTCGGTGACCAAAGACAAGCGCTCCAAGACGGGAGCGTGGGCCAAGTGGAGGAAAGAGCAGGGCACCACGGATCGCCTGATGGGCAGGAATTCCGATTATTCCAGGCGAGAGACGCGGCTGCCTGAACTCGACATCGTTCAGTCCGTAGGTTCGGCACTCCTGATCAACGAGGTAGACCCGCTCATTCTCGCCGAGAATCCAGCGGCCCCGACTGCGAACGTAGAGCGGAAGATTGAGAGTTGTTGATCCATTTTCAGCCCAGGCGACCAGTTCGATCCGGGTATGTTTCGGAAGATGGTTGATTGAACTGATGGTGATTCGGAGTGGATCGCTGGTGGAGGTGACGTCCGGCGGAAGGCATTCGAGCAGGCGCGTTAAAGCATTATCGACTGAATTGACCGGAGTGGCATTGCTCTGTCTCTGGTCCGTTGTGCAGGATCCAAAGAGGCAGGCCAATGCTACCAAGGCTGCCAGTCGCACTGGCCCGCGCAGGTGTCTGACACGAAGTTGAGTCGGTCGCACTTTGCTCTCTCCTCTGAATCTAACTCCGAATGAAGATCGCGCATGAAGATCACGCCAAATCAAGTTTACCGCCCAGCGCGATTATAATCGAATCGATGGCCTTTCATGACTGAACAAGCCGAGGGAAACAAGGACGGTGTGGAGAGTCGGTCGACCGCACTTGAGCGGGGGTTGGCTGGTGCGCTGGGGGATCTTGCGGTCAATTCATCAATGACCATTGTTGTCGGCGTCTCGGGAGGTGCCGACTCGATGGCGCTCCTCGACAGTCTCAACCGTTGGATTGGATCGAGCGGAGGGAAAGGCCGGATCGTTGTTGCCCACCTCAATCATCAGCTGCGCGGTGCCGAGGCCGATCTTGATGAAGCCCTGGTGCGAAGAGTCGCCGGAAGCCTTGGTCTCTCCTGTGAAGTGGAATATCGGAACGTCGCTGAGGTGGCCAGGAGTTGCCGCCTCAACCTCGAGGCTACTGCCCGCGAGTGTCGATACCAATTTTTCGGCCGGGTGGCGCAGGTGTGGCAGACAAAGGTAGATCCGAGTGCTGAGTGTGTCGTTTGCACGGCCCATACCTCCGACGATCAGGCGGAAACAGTGCTCATGCGACTGCTTCGTGGCAGTGGCACGACCGGGCTCGCCGGAATCCATCAACAGCGTCATCTCACTGATGGTGTGAGGTTGATCAGGCCGCTGCTTGGAGTAAGGCGTTCCGAGGTGATTGAGCACTGCCGTCAACGGCAGGTCGATTTCAGATATGATCAATCGAACCACTCAATCGACTATCTCCGAAACCGAGTTCGACACGAACTGATCCCCATCCTCCAGTCGTACAATCCGGCGATAAGCGACCTGTTGGTCCGAACAGCCGAGCTGCTTCGTGAAGATGACACCTGCCTGCAGACGCTTGCCCGCGAGCATCGACAGGCGGCAATGGTCGATGGAGGCCTGGCCGTGGGTCTGCTAAATCAGCTTCCGGTAGCACTACGGCGGCGAGTTCTCCGTGACTGGATTGCCGCGCAGCGTGGCGGACTTCAGTCCCTGACGGTCGCTCACCTTGAGGCGCTCGAACGGCTCCTCGCCCCGAACCGGAGCGGACGGCGGATTGAGTTGCCGGGCCGCCTCGTGGTCGTGCGCTCCTTCGATACGCTCCAGTTTCAGCAGATACCCCGGCCTCACCCAGACGAAACCAGGCTCACACCAGGCCAGCGCGTCGTTTTTGACGAATTTCAGATACTTCTTCACCCCGGTTCAACCCCGCCTCCTTCACCCGCGACGACCCGTGGATGGATTGTCGCGATGCCGAAAATCGCTGGCACAACCGAGCTGCTGGTGCGGACACGCCGGGCTGGAGACTCAATTCGACCAGCGGCGTCGCGTCATAGAATAAAGCTGAAAACGTTAATGATTCGTCACAAAATACCCGTTTCGAAGCGCGATACTTGGCCGGTCATCGTCTCGGCAGCCGATGATCGACTGGTCTGGGTTCCGGGGATCGCCGTCAGTGCAGAGTTTGCCCTCGGCGCCGAGGTGGCATTCAATGCGGGATTGGACAATTCTGTCGTCCCCGACAGCACCAGTTCCAAAGCCGGGTCACAACCTCTTTTCTGGCTGCTGGCGGCTGCGCGGGTGAAATTGGCAAGCGAAAACAGGTGAAATGGTTTAGAATGCAGAGGTCTTACTTATGGCACTGAGGGAGGTGGATAGAAGTTGAACTCGACAATGAGACAGGTGATCTTCTGGGTAGTGGTTATCATCGGTGCAATACTGCTCTTTCGCTTCTTCCAGAATCCGGGTGGCAGCCAGCCGGTACAGCTCTCCTACTCTGAGCTGATGGAGAAAGTAGAGCTGAAGCAGGTTGCGACGGCGGTTATCGACCGCGAGAAGGTCAATGGCAAACTGGTCAGCCAGGCCAGCTACACGACGAAACTTGGGAACGAGTTTGTGGCGCGCGATCTCGCTGACACCATGAAGCGGAACGCGGTCAAGGTGGAGTTCGATCCCTCTTCGACGAGCGGTCTCTGGACCAATATGCTGGTTATGTATGCCCCGTTTGTTCTGATCATCGCATTCTGGATATTTATGCTGCGCCAGATGCAGTCAGGCGGAAACAAAGCTCTCTCCTTTGGGAAGAGCCGGGCGAAGCTGCTCTCCAACCAGCAGAAACGAGTCACCTTCAAGGACGTCGCCGGGGTAGAGGAGGCGAAGGAGGAGCTGCAGGAGATTATCGAGTTCCTCAAAGAGCCGCAGAAGTTCCAGAAACTGGGGGGACGGATCCCGAAGGGGGTCCTCATGATGGGGCCCCCTGGAACGGGAAAGACACTGTTGGCGCGGGCGATTGCCGGCGAGGCAAATGTTCCCTTCTTCTCAATCTCGGGCTCCGATTTTGTCGAGATGTTTGTGGGCGTTGGCGCGAGCCGCGTTCGCGACCTCTTTGAGCAGGGCAAGAAGAACGCTCCCTGCATTATCTTCATCGATGAAATTGATGCGGTCGGGCGTCACCGGGGCGCTGGCCTCGGCGGTGGCCATGACGAGCGCGAGCAGACGCTCAATCAGCTCCTGGTCGAGATGGATGGGTTTGAGTCGAACGACGGCGTGATTCTTGTTGCCTCGACCAATCGACCGGATGTGCTCGATCCGGCGCTGCTTCGTCCAGGCCGTTTCGATCGTCGGGTGATCGTCAATCGTCCTGATGTCAGGGGGCGTGAAGGCATTCTCTCCGTTCATACGCGTAAGATTCCACTCGATGGCGATGTCGATGTCTCGGTGATCGCCCGTGGAACCCCGGGCTTTACCGGGGCAGATCTCGCCAACCTGGTCAATGAAGCCGCGCTCAATGCCGCCCGCTTCAACAAGAAGGTCGTGACGATGTACGACTTCGAGTGGGCCAAGGACAAGGTGCTTATGGGGTCTGAGCGTCGCTCGGCGGTGATGTCTGATGTCGAGAAGAGGACGACGGCCTATCACGAGGCGGGGCATACGATTGTCGGTCTCAAGGTTCCGAATGCCGATCCGGTTCACAAAGTGACCATCATTCCACGTGGGATGGCGCTGGGCCTGACCCAGCAGTTGCCCGAGGGTGACCGTTACACCCATACTCGTGACTACATCGAAGGATCGATCGCAATCCTGATGGGTGGCCGACTGGCCGAGGAGATCTTCCTCGGAACGATCACCACTGGCGCCTCCAATGACATCGAGCGGGCGACAGAGATGGCTCGCCGAATGGTCTGCGAGTTTGGAATGTCGAACCTCGGACCGCTCACTTATGGCAAGAAGGAAGAGCAGATCTTCCTCGGTCGCGAGATCGCTCAGCACCAGGATTACAGTGAAGATACCGCGATCAGCATCGACCGTGAGGTAAGGCGAATCGTGATGGAGCAGTACGAGCGGGCACGTCAGATCATCCTCGATCATCGCGATGGGCTCGACCGACTGGCCCAGGAGCTTCTCTCGCGTGAGACGCTCGATGCGGTACAGATCCGTCGTATCGTCGCCGGTCTGCCGCTCGACAGTGATGACTCACCTTCAACTCCAGGCTCGGACAAGCCTGCCGACAAGGAGCCATTACTGAAGCCGATTCTGCCACCGATAACCGGCGGTAATCCGGCGACCGCCTGACGGAGGTCGCTTCAACTAAAGCTAAAGCCGGTGGCACTCAAACTGGGTGTCGCCGGCTTGACAGTTTCTCCCTTTCCCGACGACCAACCGCGCCTTGAACCATTCTTCTGTTCTATTCAGACAAAACATCGGCTATTTCACTGCCCTCTTTCTGCTGGGATTGATGGTCG
Organism: Acidobacteriota bacterium; assembly: GCA_041182745.1. Taxonomy (GTDB): domain Bacteria; phylum Acidobacteriota; class Blastocatellia; order RBC074; family RBC074; genus CAIOZW01. The sequence goes on along the minus strand of JBEGMZ010000361.1, from coordinate 892 downwards.
CGTCGTTGGGGCCTACACTCGGGGTACTTGCCGGGCAGACACACTCACCCCTCAAGGCGATCAGTTATCTCTTTATTGCACGATCGACCGGGTTTATGATCGGGTCGATCTTTGTTGGCGCAATATACGATCGATTCAGGGGGCATCTGCTGCTCGTGACGGGGCTGGTGATTCTGAGCGGGATGGTGGTTGTCACCCCACTGATCACAAGTCTCTGGGCAATGGTCGTGATCTTTCTGCTCCAGGGAATGGCCGGCAGCATCGTCAACGTCGGCGGAAACACGCTCGTTCTCTGGTCGAATCGGGAGAAGGTTGGATCCAGAATCAGCCTGCTCCATTTTATCTGGGGGGTCGGAGCATCCCTTTCACCGATTCTGATGGCACGATCGATGGTGCTGACAGGCGGGATTCAGACCGGTTACGCCGTGCTTTCGATCCTTGCCCTGCCGATTGGCCTCTGGATCTGGCGTCTGCCGAGCCCGGAGCATCCACGAATCGAGCCGCAACAGGCGGATGCCAGAGCGCCGCAGGCGCTGGTGGTGCTGATCGGATGTTTTATTCTGCTCTACTCAGGTGGTGAAGCGAGTCTTGGCAATTGGATATTCACCTATGCGACAGCTCTGCAGGTGATGGATTCACAGGAGGCCGCGCTGCTCAATTCGACCTACTGGGGAATGCTGACGATTGGCCGTCTGGCATTTATTCCGATCACCACTCGACTCCGTCCTCGGTATACACTGATGATGGCGTTGAGCGGGTCGCTGATGAGTGCTCTGACATTGATCGTCGCCGGTGGTTCCCGGGTTGGCCTCTGGCTGGGGGTGGTGGGGATCGGGCTCTCTTTTGCCACGATCTTTCCGACGACGATCGCCTTTGCTGAAAGAAGGATTTC
>JBEGMZ010000360.1:0-4568 GCA_041182745.1 Acidobacteriota bacterium | reverse complement strand
GCACCAACTTTGTCCCGGGAGAGAGCAAGGTCTTCTTCTGTGCCACCACTGCCACGACCTGCACGGAGCTGGCAAGCAGCCGCATAAGCTTCAACACCGCCTCAAGCCTCAGTCTGAGCGGAGTGAGCCTTGGGGCTGGCAACTGGCAGATATATGTTCAGACACCGGGTGGAACATCAGCGCGAAGTGCCGCCTTTGGAGTCCAGCCGGCACTGCTCCCGCCAGCCGTCGCCAGCTTCATCTGGACCCCATCCCGACCGATCGCGAACCAGCCGTTCAGCGGAGTGATCATCGGCAGCAACTTCAGCGCTCGTGAGACACAGGTCTCTTTCTGTGAAAACGGGACGACAAGATGTCAGACCCTGCCGGCCACCAACATCACCATCGACTCGGCGGTCAATCTGCGCGTGAGTAACGTGACGCTGCAGAGCGGCCTCTGGCAGTGCCTGGTGACCACCGCCGGCGGGACGTCGCCGCGCTCCGAACCGTTCGAAGTGCTGGCGGCGACGGCGCAACCAGTCATCAGCAATGTTGTGCTGAGCACGGGAAGCCCGACAGCCTTTCAACCCTTCAGCGCGGTGGTGAGTGGTAGCAACTTTGTCCGCAGCAATACCAGTGTCTTCTTCTGTCCTGACCGCAGTGACACGTGCCAGCAGCACCCGGCTTCGGCGGTCTCGGTCGTCAGCGACAAATCGCTGTCGATGTCTGGAATCTCGCTCGCGAGCGGGTCATGGCAGATCTACCTTCAGACAGCCGGCGGAACATCAAACCGCTCGAGTGCCTTCCTGGTCGAGCCACCACTGACGCAGCCAGCGATCAGTGCGCTGAGCCTCAACCCAGCCATTCCGCAGACAAACGAACCCTTCACCGCCACCATCACCGGAACGGGCTTTGTTCCGGGAAGTACCCAGCTCTTCGTCTGCACGGGTGGGACGGCCAACTGCACAGTGGTAACGGCTGGCAGCTACACCGTCAATAACCCAACCAGCATCAGCGTCAGTGGGCTGCGGCTTCAGAGCGGAACGTGGCAGTTTTATGTTCAGACTGGAGGGGGGGGCAGTCCGGCCGGTCGACATCCTTTACGGTGCAGAGCCCGATCGGATCACCAAGCATTACCAACCAGAATGGGGGATTGACGGGAGTCGTCGCCAACCAGGCATCGAGTGTTACCATCTCTGGCACCGGATTCGCGGTGGGCGGGACACAGGTCTTCATCTGCGTCGCGGGTACTGAAACCTGCTTTGAGCACCCACCGGATCGGATCACGGTCAACAGCCCAACGAGCCTTACGCTGAACGGGATCTTTCTGCTGGCCGGGTCATGGGAAGTCTACGTGCAGACACCTGCCGGTCGGTCCGGGCGAACCTCACCATTTACGGTCAGATTGGCAAGCGTCGCGGCGCCGACGATTACCGGATACACCTGGAGTCCGGCGGGCAATCCGGTACCTTCGCCATTCAGCGGAACCATTAACGGCACCAACTTCATATCGGCTGGCACCCAGGTCTTCTTCTGTGTCACCGGAACGGTAACCTGCTTCCCGCATCAGCTGGAGAACACGCGGGTCATTAATGCGACGACCCTCACGGTGACATCGGTCTTTCTGATGCCCGGATCCTGGCAGGTCTATGCACAAACCTCGGGGGGAGCATCCGAAAGGTCGGCCAGCTTCACCGTCGGCACTGAACAGGTAGTGACCCCAACACTGAACAGCTTCGCGCCCTCCGCGACAAACCTGATCGAAGGTACACCCTTTGGCGCCACCATCACTGGCAACAATTTTGTCAACGGATCGACGCAGGTCTTCTTCTGCGAGAATGATGGGGTCTTCTGCAGCGAGATCCTGTCATCGAATGTCAGGGTCAGCAGCTCAACCTCAATCGCGCTGAGTGCAGTTGTACTGGCAGCAGGAACCTGGCAGGTCTACGTCAAGACCCCCTCCGGATCATCAAACCGCTCGGCGGCCTTCGTCGTGCTACCCCGACTGGCCAAGCCGCTGATTGCCGGATTTTCGTGGATCCCATCCCCGGTCTCCAATCAGCAGTTTGGTGGCAGGATCGACGGGAGCAACTTCATCACCTCCGGGACAAAGGTCTTCTTCTGCCAGACAGGAACCACCTCCTGCACTCAGCTGGGGAGTGAGAAGGTGATTGTAACAGGTGGGAGCAGCATCAGTCTTCGTGATGTCGTGCTCAATGGCGGGAGCTGGCAGTTCTATGTGGTGACGGATGGTGGAACCTCCGATCGTTCGGGGGCATTCAACGTCTCGGCACCGCCACAGTTCATGCCAACCATCAGCAATATTTCGTGGAGCAGTGCGACACTTGTCTCGAATCTGCCATTCAGTGGGGTTGTTACCGGCACCAATTTTGTGACGGCGGGAACGCAGGCCTTCTTCTGCCAGGATCTCAACGAGAACTGTGTGCGTCATCCGATCGAGAATGTCCGGGTCACAAGTCCGACCAGTCTGACCATCAGCAACGTGCTGCTGGTCGGGGGGGCTTGGCAGGTCTATCTGAAAACAACGATCGGATCCTCGAATCGCTCCAAGAGCTTTACGGTCAACCAGGCGGACTCCCCTCTCCCTTCAATCAGTGGTTTCGTCTGGACACCAGGCTCACCAGGCAGTAATCAGTCTTTCAGTGGAACGATCAACGGAAGCAACTTCTCCAACGGAGCGCAGGTCTTCTTCTGTCTGAGCGGATCAGCGTCCTGTGCCGCACTCACTCCATCCCAGATCAGGGTTGTCGATTCGCGGACCATCAGTGTCTCGAACGTGTCGCTGGCAAGCGGATTCTGGCAGTTCTATATCCGAACGGCAGTCGGAAATTCCAGTCGATCGAACGGCTTCACCGTCTTTACGCCGACCGGCGGACCAATCCAGCCGACACTGACCGGTCTGACTGTAATTCCGCTGGTTCCGCTTGCTTCTAATGCAATCAGTGCAACTCTGCGCGGATCCAATTTTGTGAAAAACCTGACCAAGGTCTTCGCCTGCACCTATCCATCGAACAGCTGCATTCAGATTCCGGCGGAAAATGTGGAGATCAAAGATGAACCAGAGATCAAGATCTCCAATCTCCGGCTGACAAAGGGGACCTGGCAGTTCTACATTGAGACTCCTAATGGGATCTCGAACCGGACACGGACGTTGAATGTAATGTAGCCGCTATCAGGTCACCCTTCTGACACACCAGCCGTGAAAGGGGGAGCAGACTCTGGCGTCAGGAGATTTCGTGGAGGGTTGAGGCGGGGACGTCAATCCCCTTCTCGACTGCTTCAGTGAGCTTCTCCTGGCGTCGCTGCCCGGGGAGGCGAACCGCGGGATCGGCAAGCATAAAGGCGATGAGCGTCTCGATCCGGTCACTGAATAGTTGGGATCCTCCGAGAGCCGCCGGATCGATGACCAGGAAGGACTGGCCGATCCGGGGTCGATTCCCGGTGGAAGTAAAGAACGAGTCGGCCTCAAATCCAAAACTGGCTCCAGAGAGAGCACAACAGAGCAGCTCCACCACCAGTGCCAGCATGGCTCCCTTGACCCCACCCGCTGGCAGCATCATTCCGCCAAGCCCCTGTTTGGGATCGGTCGTTGGGTTGCCGTCAGCGTCGAGAGCCCAGCCCTCGGGGATCGTCCTTCCTTCGCGCGCGGCGACAAGGAGTTTGCCCCGGGCAACCTCGGAGAGAGAGAGATCGATGATCAACGGCAGATGGCCCCGACGCGGAAAGATTGCAGCGATCGGGTTGGTGCCAAAAACAGCTCTCTTCCCGCCCCAGGCTGGCATGGCAGCCGGCGAGTTGCTGAAAGCAAGCCCAACCATACCGACTTCACCCACCGCGCGGAGATGGGCGGAGAGTACGCCTGAATGGTGGCTGTTGAAGACGCCCACCCAAGCGACACCGTGATCCCGAGCACGCGTAATCGCCCCGTCGACGGCGAGTTCGCAGGCCGGGAAGGCGAAGCCGTCCCCGGCATCGACAAGAAAGGCCGCCCGTTTCTCCTCTCCAACAAGTCGGGCGATGGCGTTACCATCAACCCGACCGTGTCGAAGATGATCCGCATACTGAGTGAGTCGCGAGAGTCCGTGGGAAGGCATCCCTTCCGCCTCGGCGGAGACGAGGGCGTGCGCGGTTGAGCGGGCCATCCCGCTCGCACAGCCGGCCCGGACAAGAAAGTCACTGGCCAGCGTGACCAGGTCCTCAAAGGGGATGATCGGCATGGCTCAGGCACTCTCAAAGAGGCGGGTCAGAACAAACTCGCGGTGCCCCAGAGCCTCGGCTGCTGTCAGCCGTCCACTGGCAGTGCGAAGCATCATTGCGAGGAGCGCGTCGCCAGCCTCATCCGGGCTCAGCTCCCGCCGGAGAAGCCCCGAGACATCAACATCGATATGCTCGGCCATAGTCCGGACCGTTCGCGGGTTGGCACAGATCTTGATTACAGGCAGGATCGGGTTGCCAATGACATTTCCCTGGCCGGTCGGAAAGAAATGGACAACAAAGCCGGCGGCAGCGCAGAGGGTCACCATCTCGGCTGCGGCTGAAGAGGAGTCCATAAACCAGAGGCCAGGACC
>JBEGMZ010000359.1:0-2770 GCA_041182745.1 Acidobacteriota bacterium | reverse complement strand
GCCCTCGGCAGCGGTATGACCAGTTGAGCGACCAACACCATCGCCAATATCGAACGCCTCATTGCTCACCTCTTCCGAAATCCGTGATATTTCACCTGCATTGGAAATGGGCCTCGCCACTTCGCCGGCCCGGTTCGACCCAGCGCCCAGTGAATGCCGTTGACGACGAGCCGCTGGAAGGACTCGATGTCAAAGTCCGCCGGATGTCCAAGAGTAGTCATGAAGACCCGGCCACCAGCCCGATTCTTCCACGTCCAGACCACCGGATTGTCGACCGGCTCCGGGCGCTCTGAGTTGACCGCCTGGCCCATCAGCAGGACGCGTGCGCTGGGTGGCGGAAAGTCCGGTCGTACGTGGTAGAGCCAGGACGCTGCGGCGAAACTCCTCTCAACTCCGTACAATATTGGATCCGACTCGACGCCGGGTGCGGCTCTCACCACTGTCGTCGAACGGTGGCCGTAATGATAATGCCCTCTGCCCCAGCCCGGCGGGCCACCAAGGTAGTCAACCGCCATGGCGTTCCATCTCTCCAGCTCGTGCCCCGCCGGATAGTTGAAGGCATGCGTGGTCGTCCGAAAGGCCACCACCGGTCGTCCCGATTCAAGGTAGCGACGGAGGTGGTCCAACTGCGCGCGCGGCAACCTTCGCCAACGCAGGTAGAGAACCGCCAGATCAGCGCTCCCGAGCGCTTCGAGCCCCGGAATATTCTCCTCACTGTTCTCGTCTGGTTGGGACTTTAAGACAGTAACCCGTGCACCGTAACTCTTCTCCATTTCCGCCGCGAGCAATGGCAGGGTCTCTTCGGAACTGTACTCGTTGTCACCGGCGACGAAGACTATGTGCGGCTTCACCGGATCGATACCGGCGCAGCCAAGAAGTGCAGCGATGGCAAGAATTGTCGCGAACAAGATTGATCAGCCTCTCTTTCCCCACTCAGAGTTTTTCTGCTTCTGCTTTTGAGCTGAGTTTAGGCCAGTCCGCAGCGGCCGTAAAGGTCAGGCTTCAACTTCAGCTTGGTCTTGACGAAGAAATGAAGTTGTGGGATTATCACCTCTTGCTCAGTTCCTTCAGGGGCGGCGTAGCCAAGTGGTAAGGCAGAGGTCTGCAAAACCTTCACTCATCGGTTCGATTCCGATCGCCGCCTCCAAAATCTCCCCCCATTCGTAACTTATAATAATCGTAATAATCGAAATAAATAATCAACAGAGTATTACAGAGTATCGAGGTCTGACCTCCGGCGTTCTGATATCGGGTGGTATCGGCATTGGGAGCCTTCCAACCGATCAGCCACCCTGACTCCGATACTCCGGACTCAATCTGACTACCTCGCCGATAACAAAGAGAGCCGGTGACTTGAGGTCAGCGGTGCGGGAAAGCTGGACGATCGTCTCGAGCGTACCGGTGACCACCCGCTGGCTGGAGGTGGTTCCTGACTCGATACCTGCGGCTGGGCAGGTCGGCTCGTGGCCCGCCAGAAGCAGTTCGGCGACGATCTGTTCGAGGTGCGTGGCTCCCATCAGCAGGATGAGAGTGCCGGCCTGAGCCGCGGCGACAACTGCCGGATAGTCGACTGAACTCTCGGGTTTATTGGGATTTTCATGCCCGGTGACCACGGTGAAGGAGCTGGCAAGATCGCGGTGGGTGACCGGGATACCGGCAGAAGCTGGAACCGCAATCGCACTCGATACACCGGGGACAACCTCGCAGGCGACACCGGCCGAGCGGCAGAAAGCGGCCTCCTCCGCCCCACGACCGAAGACAAATGGATCCCCTCCTTTTAAGCGGACGACCATCTTCCCTTCCCGGGCCTTCTCAATCAGCAGCTGGTTGATTCCTGGCTGCGGGATGCGATGGTCGTGCTGGGCCTTGCCGGCATCGAAGACCTCTGCGCCCGGCCTCACCTCACGCAGCAGCTCCAACGGAATCAGTCGGTCGTGAATGATGACATCGGCGCGGCGAAGCAGTTCGAGCCCCTTGACGGTGATCAGCCCGGGGTCACCCGGTCCTGCACCAACGAGGTAGACAGTCCCAACCTTCATACCTGAGACTCCAGTGCGACCCCAAGCCAGTGGTTGCAGGGTTCAGGGCAGGCCAGCCGGCCCGGCTGATGACTCGCCGCCCAGAGCGGCTCTTCGACACAGCCAGCACAAACCTTGGCGATGATTCGGGCCTCGACCTCAAGCGGGAGGTTCTCCAGAGGTCGGAACATACCAACCTGACGCCGGGCGGTAGGTACGAGCGGGTTGAGGCGCAACTTCCCGTTGCGCGCTGCTGCCCATTGGGCAACCGCACCGGGGTAGACAGTTTCGACCACCGGTTGGAGCCATTCCGGATCTTCAATTCTGACACGCCATCCAACTGGAAGATCGGTGGCCGTAGCGAGAGACCGAAAAGGCCGCTCTCTTACCCTCTCTCGCAGGGCAGCAGGATGGTCGAGCTCCTCGCTGGCCACATCATCGGCCCAGGCCCGCACCTCGTCCGGCCGCAGGCGGAGTCCGCCAAAGCGTAACTCACCGGCGGCCGCGACGGCGGCCATGAGTTCCTGTCGCCCGGCGGCCGGGAACCCACTCCAGGGATCACCACCGACGGTCGTGGCCACCGGCCTCAGCCTCGCCCCCGCCTCTTTCGCCAGCCCCAGGATGACCGTGGGCAGGTTATCGTCCACTCCGACTGGTGCAGTGTAGATGACTCTTCGATCCCTGACATTCCCCTCCGCTGCCCCCGGCTCAAGGCCGAGCGCGCGCGGCAGGTCGATGCTGGTGTGTGATCC
>JBEGMZ010000358.1:0-6280 GCA_041182745.1 Acidobacteriota bacterium | reverse complement strand
CGGCAATCTCGGCAGCCTGGCGGTCGGAGAAGCCATCGCCAATGAAGATCGCGTACTCCCCCTGACTCATCGCCGCACGCAATGTCTGTCGCTTGTCGTGTCCAAATGGACCTTCATCCCGGAATCGACACTGCCAGCCACGAACCGGATCGGCCTCGATGTTGTTGGCAAGCACCCGAACCCAGGGATAGGTCTCCGCTGGCACAAAAAGCCTGATCAGCTCGTGAAAACCCGCGCTGAGGATGGTGAATGGCACCGCACGGCGCTGACTCCACCTGACCAGCTCATCAAAGCCCGGGTCGAGCGGTATCTCACGGAGCAGAATCTCGGCGGCCTGCTCAAAACTCAGACGAACCGTGCGCATCTCGTCGGCAATCGCCTCGCGGAGCGTTATCCGATCCTCACGCAGCGCCTCTCCGATCGCACGAACAAAGTCCGGCCCGGCGCCAAGTCGTGTCGAGAGAAAGACCAGCGTGTCCTTTGCGGTGATCGTCCCATCGAAATCACAGAAAATATGCGGTTGACTTCTCATCGTTCAGTTCGATCGAACCTCAACTCCGGCCGGCAATCCAAACCGGGACTCCGCCGCCGGCACGTTCTCCTGCAGGCCTGAAAAGAGAAAGTCTGATCTTGCCCCCTGCCGGCTGACAAATGACAATCTTGCCAGCTGCAGGGTCGCCGGATCGACCTCAACCAGCAGAAATCGGAAATCCTGCTCTTTCTTCGGAATCAGCCGCAGAACTCGATTACCGGCCCGACCCGGCGATTCACTGTCGAACTCGATCCGGCTGAAGTCTCGTCGCAGATTCCCTCGACCGAGGAGAAAGGCGAAGGGAGCCCGCCAGTCGTCAGACTCCCGGAGTGACATCCGTGTCGCATAGCCATCGGTTGCGACGTACTCGTAGACCGACTTTCCGTCCGAGAGATAGAGCTTCTTCTCCGGACCATCGTAGTCCCAGCGCATCCGGCCCGGCTTTCTGAGAAGAAGCCGGCCACTCTCACGCCGTGCCCGGTCTCCCGGTTCGGTATGAATCTGGACAAAAGCGGCGGACAAGGACGTCAGGCGGTTATACTTATCCTGGAGGTTGTCGACCAGGCGGTTAAGCTCAGAGTTGACCGTAACCTGTCCGGATAACGGTGCCAGCAGGAGCGCAGAGGTAAGGACTGTTCTTAAGATCTCTTTGATATACATCGGTTATTCAGTAATCTCTCCCAATCGAACGGCCCCGGCAACTCCACAGCCTGCTCCCGGGACAGCGTCACATTATGACCGAGAAGGCTGGCGCTTGAAAAGCCGCGACGCCGCAGCCCGTGCCCGCCTGGCCGACACCACGGAACGTCAGAAGAATTGCCGGGAGAGATCGATCGGCGGAGAGACCTCTGCCATCCGCTCGATATACCATTCTTCGAGCGAACGACGCGGCGATTCGACCGAGATAATGTGACCGCCGCCTGCCTGAACAACTGCGACCACTTCAGGCAGAAGCCCGTCATCAGGCAGATGGAGGCGAATGGTCCCACCGGTCAGATCGGCATCGGGCGCGATCGCAGCGAGGCGGCCAGATCGTGCCGGGTCGACCCCGGCCGCTACCACTTCGAGCCCGGCCCGCCGACCGCGGAGAATAGTGGCAACCATCCCTGCGGCTGTCACCCGACCTCCGATCAGAAGAACCACCTGATCGGCAAGCGTCTCAACCTCGACCAGATTATGTGAAGAAAATATGATCGTCGTACCGCTCGCTCTCGCCTCCACCAGCAGACTTCGCACCAGTCGCCGCGCGAGTGGATCGAGTCCGGACATCGGTTCATCCAGCAGGAGAACCCGCGGCCTGTTGATCAGGGCCTGGGCCAGCCCGACCCGTTGCCGCAGACCTTTCGACAGGTGGCGCAGCAACTGACGGGCGACCGGGGCAATCCCCATTCTCTGCAGCAGAATCCGCGCTCGTTCCTCAACCTCACGTCGGTCGAGGCCGCACAGTCGGCCACCGGAGGTTACAAACTCGAGGGTGGTGAGATGTTCAAACTGGACCGGATTCTCCGGCAGATACCCGAGAGCGCTCTTCCAGGCCGCCGTCGCCGGAGCGAAGCCGCCAACGCGAACGACCCCGGCAGTTGGACGAATCAATCCGAGCACCGACCTGAACACCGTAGTCTTTCCAGCTCCGTTCGGACCAAGCAGGCCGAGCACCGTCCCCTCATCAACGCTGAAGCTCACCGATTCGAGCGCACGCCTCCGACGATGTCGGAAGAGTCCGACCCGGTAATCGTGGGTCAGGTTCTCAACCTCGATTCTCACCTCTTCTCCAGCCCGCCTCCCGCCTCGTTCAGCCGCTCCAATTGGACCAGGCACACCTCCCGCACAAACGGGTCATCGGTCGTCTCAACCAGATGCCGGAAGATCAGGCGGGCCGTCCCAACCTCACCTCCCTCTCCGAGAACGATCGCCGCCATCGGTTCGAGCCATGGTGGGGCCGCCGGCATCGTCGCTCCCCTCTGCCAGGATCGCGCCGATTCACGGTATCTCCCAGCCCGCCAGAGGATAAACGCCTCATCGGCGACGAGTCGCCATTCCTGCGGGTGTTGACGAATGCCCTCTCTGATAAACCGCACGGCCTCCTCCGGGTTGACCTCACTCAGGAAGATCGCTCCGAACCGCCACGCCGCGAAATGGCGCGAGTCGAGCGCAACCGTCTTCTGCAGCAATCCTGCCAACCGGGGCAACTCTCCGACTCTGGTTCCACCAAACCTCCGGGCCTCTCCGCCGACATAGAGGAGTGCGCCAATCCAGTACCAGTCTGCCAGCACCGCCTGAAAGCCCAGATTGAGGCGACTCACCGCTTCGGTCGAGATATCGATCTCGGCGCCGGTCTGATCCTTCCCGACGGCGAGGGGGTTACGGTCGAGCCCCCACCGCATTCCGGCCACGGCCAACACTCCGACCACGGCCCACACCCAGAGCCTTCTCCCAACAAGCCCCCATCCCGACATTACTCCACCTCCCGCCGCTCAAAGGCGATGGTTGTCAGGAGCAGGATGACCACGATCGTGAAGGTGGCATATAGCAGGTGCCCCCCGACCTGACGGAGTGGTATCTCGATGTCGTAACCAGCTTCGGCGAGATAGTTGAGACTGGCGAGGTTTGGAATCAGGTAGTACAAAATGCGAAAGAGGCCGCTGGCAACCGGACTGGTGACGCTCTCGGCGAGGCGGATCAGCTCGGTTGCTGAACGGCCAATCAGCGTCAGCAGTAACGTCAAAACCATGGCCAGGGGCTGACTGGTCAACTCGCTGCAGAGCATCGCCAGCGCCGTCACGATCAGCAGTTCAAGAAAGACGAGTCCGATCGCCAGCCAGAGCCGGAACAACCATCCATCGCGCCCTGCCACATTGCTCACGCCGCCTCCACTGCTCTCGTCCAGGGGCAGAAGCAGAAGGACAAAATGGCTCAACGTCAGAAGGATTCCCATCAGACTGGTCGCCACGCTCTGCGCGGCCACCAGACCAGCAAACCTTCCCAGAATCAACTGCCAGCGATCGAGCGGCTTCGACAGCATAAACCCAAGTGAATGCCGGTCGATACCCCCACCGGCGAGTCCGGTTCCCCAGGCCACCCCCAAAAATATGCCGATCAGAGTCAGGAGCGACAGCCCGACGTCGACCAGGATCTTGCGCTCCTGCCCGACGGCTACGTAGCCGCCTGGAATCGCGAGGGCCGGGAGAAGGAGCAGGTAGAGCAGCACGGCGAAAGATGCACGGCCACGTATCAGCTCACGAAAAGTATTGCCGGCAATGGTCAGGACTTTCATCTCAATCGGCTTCTAAATCGGAACAGGCAGCGTTGGGACACTGCTGGAATCGCCACGAATCAGGGACGTTTTTCAATGTTGCCTGTTCCGATGTCGGCTGTTTCTGTTTAGGATTCCAGATCAACTCAGGATTCCAGATCAACTCAGGCAACGGCCATGCCTACCGCCACACCGGCGACGGCAATCTCTCCTGCCACTCGGGCGTTGTTACGGAGCAGGGCGATATTCGCGCCGAGCGCCCGTCCCGCAGTTCGGGTGGCGACCTCTCGCAGCAGAAACGGGGTGACCGACTTGCCGGACTCCCCTGAGTCGGCGGCTGCGGCCAGGGCTTCACCGATAACCCCCTCCATCTCGGCGGCTGGTATCTCATCTTCTACCGGCACCGGGACGACGACAAGGATACCGCTCTTCAACCCAAGCGCCCAGTGCTCGCGGGCAATCTGCGCCACCTCCGCCGCCGTCTCAACCCGCCAGTCGACTGTCAATCCGCTCTGGCGTGAATAGAAGGCCGGAAGCTCATCCGTCTGGTAACCGATGACCGGCACTCCGAGAGTCTCAAGCACCTCCCGTGTCCGCGGCAGATCAAGAATCGCTTTTACACCGGCACAGACAGTGATGACCGGATAACGAGCGAGCGCCATCAGGTCGGCCGAGACGTCAAGAGTGCGCTCTACCCCGCGGTGAACGCCACCAATTCCACCCGTCGCGAAGACGCGGATCCCAGCCTGCGCCGCAAGGTGGAGACTGGCCGCAACCGTCGTCGCTCCCCAGCCGGATCGGCTGAGAACGCCGGCGATGTTGGCCGGATTGACCTTCACCACATCACGGCGGCCGGCAAGCTCACGCAACTGCACCTCGTCCAGCCCAATCCGTGGCTTTCCATCGACCACCGCCATTGTCACCGGAAGCGCCCCAACCTGCCGCACCTCCCGCTCGCACGCGAGGGCTGTCGCGAGATTCTCCGGCGCCGGCAGCCCGTGCGCGATCACCGTCGACTCCAGTGCCACCACCGGCCGCTGATCACGCACCGCCTCCACCAACTCATCTGCCAGCCAGATCATTATTGTCTCTCCCCTTCTCTTGAAAAACCGACCCGGGAGACTTATCCTCGTGCCAGCTTACAAGGTTAGTGTAAAAGAATCCGAAGTGCCAGACTGAGGGCGAACACATAAGGCGAACACATGAAAAGACGTATCTTGGCGCTGATCCTCGGGGGCGGTCAGGGCTCGCGGCTCTTTCCTCTCACGCGTGAAAGATCGAAACCAGCCGTTCCACTCGGTGGCAAGTACCGGCTGATCGATATTACCGTCTCCAACTGTATCAACTCGGACATTCATCACATCTACGTCCTGACCCAGTTCAACTCCGCGTCACTCAATCGCCACATCTCCCAGACCTACCGCTTCAGCGGATTCTCGAGCGGTTTTGTTGAGATTCTGGCCGCCGAGCAGACCCCCGAAAATAAGAACTGGTTTCAGGGCACGGCCGATGCCGTACGCCAGGTGATGATCCATATCAACGATTTTAACCCGGAGCACGTCCTTATCCTGTCGGGCGATCATCTCTACCAGATGAACTACCTTCCTTTCCTTGAACAGCACCTGCGATCGAACGCCGATGTGACGATCTCGGTCATCCCGACCGATGAGTCCCGGGCCTCGAGCTTCGGGCTGGTCAGAACCAACGATGATGGCGACATCGTCGAATTCCGTGAAAAGCCTCCTCGCGATCAGCTCTCTGACCTGGTGATCGACCCGGCGCGTCTCCGTGTCCCTTCTGAAGAGCTTCCCTCGCCCTGCTACCTCGCCTCGATGGGCGTCTACTTCTTCAAGATATCGGCTCTCCACGAACTGCTCGCCGATGATCGTTACACCGACTTTGGTGGCGAGGTGATTCCGGCGGCCATCGACCGTTTCAAGGTTCAGTCCTTCCTCTTCAGCAAATACTGGGAAGATATCGGTACCATCAGTTCCTTCTTCCACGCCAACCTCAATCTTGCCATCGAAATGCCGAGATTCAATCTCTTTGACGCCGATTCACCGATCTATACCCGGCGACGTTTTCTGCCGAGTACCAAATTTAGCAACTGCCAGATCGATCTTTCGCTCGTCTCCGATGGTTGCATTCTCAACCATGTCAGCATCAGCCAGAGCGTAATCGGCATCCGCTCACGGATCGAGGAGCGGACACGGCTTGATCGTACCCTGATGATGGGCGCCGATTTCTACCAGAACATCGATGATATCAAAGCGGATCGACGGGCTGGCCGACCGCCAGTCGGTATCGGCTCAAACACGATCATCAGCAAGGCCATCATCGACAAGAATGTGCGGATTGGTGACAACTGCCGAATCGTCAACCAGCACGGTCTTGAATACCACGATGATGACAACTACTACATTCGTGAAGGCATCATTATCATCCCGAAAGGCGCGACCATCCCGCATGGCACCATCATCTGAGGGCTCCCCTTC
>JBEGMZ010000357.1:0-12244 GCA_041182745.1 Acidobacteriota bacterium | reverse complement strand
GACCGGGGAGGAAATCCACAGATCTACCTGATTGGCGCCGATGGAAGCAATGAACGTCCTTTCCTGACCCTTGGAGGTCAGATGGACTCGCCGGCGTGGTCACCCGATGGACGCTTTATCGCCTTCACCTGGGACGGGGGAGGTGGAGCCTTCAATATTCATCTGGCTGATGTCGCCTCCGGTCAGGTGCTGAAGCTGACGCGGGAGGGGCGAAATGAAAGTCCGACCTGGTCGCCTGACAGCCGTCACCTCGCCTTCCAGTCAAACCGGACCGGAAGGTGGGAGGTCTGGGCGATGCATATCGATGGCAGCGAGCAGCGTCAGTTGACCCGGAATGGTGGCCGCAGCCCCACCTGGGGAAGATCATGGCTGCCGCCCCTTTTGTTGACTGGTTTCAACCATTGTCAGAGCTCCGTATCATTTGAATGATCAAACATAAGCAAGGAGATAGCCCAATGCCTGATAAACTCTTCCGGACAATTTCGGTGTCCGCGATGTTCATAATGGTTCTGTTGGTTTCAGCTTGTGCGCCACCTGTCGCGAAGATCAAGGTCTCCCGGACCGAGGTCAAGCCCGGTGACCCGGTCACGGTCAGTTGGGAGACAAAGAACGCCAAGAAGATTGAGGTCAATGGAGAGTCGGCAGAGAAGATTGGCGCCAAGACTGTCACTCCGAAGCAGACGACCACCTATGAGGTAGTTGCTCGCCGGGGCAGCAAGGAAGCTCGTGACAAGGCGGCTGTGACAGTAGTGGTGGTCAAGCCGCCGATGCCGACCATCACCCTTCGTGCCGAGCCGGGCGCGATCGATCTTGGTCGTACCACGGTTCTGCGCTGGGAGGCGACCAATGCCTCAACGGTGACGATCTCAGGTCTCGGTGAGGTGGCAGCCTCGGGGCAGCGCGAGGTCAGCCCGCGCGTTTCGACCACCTACACTGGAACGGCGATTGGAGAGGGTGGTAATGCCACCGCCAGCACCCGCGTCACGGTTACCGAGCCGCCTCCGCCACCGGCGCCCGAGAAGCCGAAGCCGAGTCCGGAGCCGCCGATCGCCGATCAGTTCCGGGCTCAGGTTCGACCGGTCTTCTTCGACTACAACAAATCGGATATCCTGCCGGAAGGTCGGGAGGTACTGACCAAAATCGCAACCTGGCTCAACCTTGAGCGCAACCGTACCATTGTCTTCCGGGTCGAGGGGTACTGCGACCCACGTGGCACCTCCGAGTACAACCTTGGACTTGGTGATCGTCGTTCACGAGCCGTCAAGGACTTCCTGGTGAGCCTCGGTGTCGATGGCAGCCGCATCGAGGTAGTCAGCTTTGGCAACGAGAAAGCCACCGGAACCGAGGAGGGCGCCGCCAGTGCTCCGCCGTCCTGGGCTTTCGACCGTCGCGCCGAGCTGATCTACGTTCGGGGTGGTGATCGTCCGTAACATCGGCCCCTCCCCAGGGGCTGGTTGGTGTAACTCCCGAGTCGTCCAATTGGTTCGATTCGTCAGGTGAGCCGTTCCCCGTGAGGGCATACGACAATGTCGCGCCCTCACGGGGATGATTTGTAGATACTTGCAGTTAGATATTTGTAGACATTTGTAGATAGTGGAGGGTTATGAGGAGCAACTGTCTGACGGGTCTGTTGGCAGCCATCCTGTTGGTGGGAATGCCTGGCGTGGCGCTGGGGCAGAACAAGGAGCAGCGGGAGAAGATCGATCGAATGGCTGTTCAGCTTGAAGAGTTGAAGACGGAGGTGATGCTTCTCCAGCGCCAGGTTCAGTCCATGCAGGATACCTTCAACAAAACGATGGGTGAACTGAATACGCTGGTTGTGCAGATGGGAGACAATATCGCCAACGTCCGCCGTGCCCAGTCATCGATCTCGACCAACACTGGTGACACCATCACGACGGTCACTGCGATGGGGGAGAGGGTTACGGCGACCAATCAGCGAATGGAGCGGCTCTCTGAGCAGTTTGCACAATTGAAGAAGGTGATCGAAGATATCCCGAAGATGCCAACTTTCGCGCAGATCACTCCGGGTAATGCGGAGCAGCTCTTTGCGGCTGCCTACAGCGACTACTCGCGCGGAAACTACGACCTGGCTATCTCTGAGTTCAAGCAGTACGTTGAGATCTATCCTGGTTCAGAGCTGGCCGATAATGCTCAGTTCTGGATTGCCGAGATCCACCTCGTCCGTCGCAACCTCAATGAAGCGGTCGCCGAGTATGAAAAGGTCGGGGTTCTCAACCCCAATGGTGACAAGACGACGATTGCGATGTTCAAGCGGGGGCAGGTGCTATTGCAGCTTGAGCGGAAGGAGGAGGCAGTCGCGCAGTGGCTGACGCTGATCAAAGACCATCCGAAGGCGCAGGAGGCGATCCAGGCAACCGAGCAGTTGCAGCAGATCGCTCCCGAGGCCCTATTGCCGCCACCTCTGCCGGAGAAGCCCGCACCGCGGAAGGGCCGTCGACCCTGATTGGGCTGAACGCCCGATGAGATAAATTCCCAAGCGTGAAGTTGCCCGGGGAAGTGGGCTGCCCCTCCCCGGGCAATCTTCTTTTTTCAACCGCTCTCATTGGCGGGGAAGATATTCACAGCCTCTGGTAGCTTCGGTTTGGGTGCCGTTACCGGGCAAGGCGCGCGCGAAGACCAGGGATCGAAGGATTGGACGGGCTGACAGCGGTCAGCCGTTCAAGGGCCTGACGGGCGCCGGAGAGATCACCTTTCTCAATGAGGGCGGCTGTCAGGTTCTGAAGGCTCTTCTCGTGACGGGCATCGATCGCGAGGGCGGCCTCGAACTCGGTAATGGCCCGGTCGAGGTCACGCGGCGTCCGCAGGAACCAGCAGAGTCCAAGATCCATTCTGACCGTGGCGTTCCGCGGGTTGAGTCGGAGCGATCCATCGTAAGACTCCGCCGCCTCGTCGAATCGCTGGAGATCGAAGAGGGTGTCCCCAAGTCTGGTCAGGGCCTCAGCACTCTGAGGGTTGGCCTTGACGGCATTCTGGTAGAAATCGAGCGCCTGATCGAAGCGCTTGATCTCGCGGAACAGGCCGCCCGCTTTCATCTGTGCCTCAAAATCACCGGGATTACGGCGTGCGGAGTCGATGGCGGCTGTGACATCGGTCTGGCTGGTACCTCCAGCTGCGGTAGCCGGTCCGGTATCGGTTCGGTCGGCCACTTTTCGGCTGGCGCTGCCCTCGCTGCCCGGACTGTTACTTCTGTTCAGGTAGTCAGTACCGATATAACCAATAATCAGGCCGGCAAGAATACCGATGACTCCAAGGAGTATGTTCTCTTTCTTCATAAAACTCAGTATATCGACAAAAGAACTGATATTGAAAGGCGCGGAAAGTGAAGGACCGTTCCGGGCAGCCCGACCCGAAGCCTTCGCCGGTCGGGTCTGCCCGGAGTTGAAAGAGGCGCTATTTCACCGCGACCGAAGCACTGACGGTGTCCCATTCGAAGCGGAGGGCACCGCCGGCAATCGAGAGGCTCATCAACTCAACCGGTGAGGTCGACTTGGCGACCTTCATCTCGACCCGACCGAGGTCCTGCTTTTCGTCGTAGACCGTTCCCCACTGGCCGGTCTGTTTATTGATGATCAGGGTCATTCCCCCCTCGGTTGGCCAGGCGTAGAGGGTATAGGTTCCTTTTGGAACCGCGAGGTTACCGACCGTGATGTCACCATCGGTTGTAAGGTGGGTGGCCTTGTTTGCACCCAGTCGCCAGACCTTGCCATACGGTACCAGACCGCCGAAAATTTTCCGACCCTTGACGGAGGGAGCGCCATAGTCGAGAGAGATCTTCTTGCCACCGATGGTTGCCTCAGCCGCCTTGCGCGGGCTGGCTGGTGGCTGCTGCGCGGAGGCGAGACCGAAAGAGACCAGCAGGGTGATCGTCAATCCAAGCGTCGCCAGTAACCCATTTTTACCGTTCATTCTATTCCTCCGGATCAGTTGATTGAGTGATGGCAGTGAGTGCGATCTCGAACTATCGGCCGCCTCGAGCCACCAGTTTATACTCCAGTCAATACAAGAGATGTTTACCACAGCGGGGATATCGAATCCAAACAGCTTGGTTGAGGCAGGACGGTCCCGTGTCGGTCTGCTGCCGGAGGTGAGTGGTGATCGAGTTGTACCGCCCGGGTTCGATGCTGCGCTGTCCGGAGCTTGACGGAGAGAGGGGCGGATGATTATGCTGCATTTGAACAGGACTGCACGATAACAATGCAAGGTACTCTCAAGACAACTCCGGAGACACCGAGGTGAAGATCCGTTACAACATTCTGCCTGCAATCGCCCTCATAATTTTGACCTCTCTTCTCGCCAGGGTGGTCAGCTCACAGACCTTCGAGTTCCTGCCCGGTGCGAAGTACGACCAGTCGATCCCGACGCTCAAAGCGGTGGCCGGACACGGCTGGGCGGAGCGGATCACGATGCACCACGAGTCGGAACGCTATCTCCAGGCGTTGCAGCAGGCGTCGGGTGGTCGAATGAAGCTGATCCGTTACGGCGAGACGTGGGAGGGGAAGTCCCTCTACGTGATGGCGATCGGATCGGCCGGAAACCTGGCGCGAATCGATGAGATCCAATCCGGGCTCCGTCGTCTGGCCGACCCACGAACCCTCGCCACGGGCGAAGCGGATCGTCTGATCGGGACTCTCCCATCGGTGGTCTGGCTGATCTGCGGAGTGCACGGAAATGAGATCTCGGGTGTCGATGCTGGTCTCCTCACCGCCTACCATCTGCTGGCGGCAAAGGGCGATCCTTTAGTCGAGATGGCCTTGAAGAACTCAATCATCCTCATCGACCCGATGCAGAACCCGGATGGACGGGATCGTTTCATCAACTACTTCCGCCAGAATCTTGGATTGGAGCCACAAGCTGATCCACAGTCGGCCGAGCACAACGAGGTCTGGCCAAGCGGCCGGGTCAACCATTACCTCTTCGATATGAATCGTGACTGGTTTGCCCAGACCCAGCCCGAGACACGTGGCCGGGCAAAGTTCTTTCTGAGCTGGTATCCCCAGGTGGTGGCCGACCTGCACGAGATGGGCAGCAATAGCAGCTACTATTTTGCTCCGCCGGCGCTTCCCTGGAACCCAAACCTGACCAGCCGGCAGATCGACTGGTTGACGAGACTCGGGCGGAATAATGGGTCCTGGTTCGATCGGTTTGGCTTCGACTACTACACGCGTGAGAACTACGACTCCTTCTATCCGGGGTACGGAGAGGGATGGCCGCTGTTCCACGGCGCAATTGGCATGACATATGAGCAGGCATCGGTTCGCGGGCTGACGGTAAGGCGAGACGACGAGACGACGATGACCTATCGTGACTCGGTTCATCATCACTTTATTGCCGCGCTCTCGACAATTGAGATGACCGCGAAGAACCGACTGGAGCTGCTGCGCCACTTCTACGATCACCGCCGTTCAGCGATCGAGGAGGGGAAGAGTGGCCCGATCCGGGAGTTTGTCATCACTCCGGGCGCGGATCCGGGACGGGCCGCAAAGCTGGTTCGCACGCTCATGCTCTCCGGGATCGAGGTCAGACGGGCCAGCGCAGCATTCAGCAATGAGCGAACCCGCGACTACAATGACGGTGAATTGCAGCCCCGTCAGTTCCCGGCTGGCAGCTACATTGTCTCGCTTGCCCAGCCCGCCAAGCGCCTTGCCAAAACCTTACTTGAGAGAGCGACCCCTCAGGACAAGGAGTTTCTTGACGAGCAGCGGAGACGCTATGAACGCCGCCAGTCAGAGCAGTTCTATGATGTCACCGCCTGGTCGTTGCCACTGATCTACGATCAGCCCTGCTTTGTGACCGAGGAGGTCTCGCGTGTCGAGACGGTGCTGCTGACAGAGCCACCGAGCCTGAAGGGTGCGATTCGGGGAGAGAAGGCAAAACTGGCCTACCTCATTCCCTGGGGGACGCAGGCGGCTGGAATGGCACTGGCCGATCTCTTCCGCCACGACTTTCGCGTACACAGTGGGGATAAACCCTTCCGCCTGAATGGGCGTGACTTTCCGGCCGGAACTTTGATCGTCAAGGTGAAGGATAATCCGGAGACCCTCCACCAGCACGTGGCGCGGATCGCCAGCGAGCAGGGAATTGAGATCGAGTCGACCGACACGGCGTGGGTCGACTCAGGGCCGAACTTTGGAAGCAGCAATGTTAACTACCTGCCGCGCCCCCGCATTGCCCTTGTCTGGAATCTGCCGACCTCTCCCAACTCGGCGGGATGGACTCGTTACGTGATCGAGCGTCAGTTTGGCTATCCGGTGACGACCATTCGCGCCGACCAGCTGCGGCTGGCCGATCTGAGCCGTTACAATGTGATCATTCTCCCGGATTCTTTCAGTGGGTACAGTGCCCAGCTTGGGGATGGGGCACCGATCCGCGAGTGGGTTCAGCGAGGGGGGGTGCTGATCGGCGTCGCCGGTGCGGTCAACTGGCTGGCCGATGAGAAGATCAGCCTGCTTGCGATCAAGCGCGAAAAGCGGGAGAAGCCCGATCCGAAGTCAGAGAAGCGCGAAAATGGAACGGATTCGGCGCCGCGTGATCCGGTCGCGAAGGCGATCGAACCGGTCGATGAGTATCCATCGTCAACGCCCGGGGCGATTCTCCGCGTTCGTGTTGATCGGGATCACTGGCTTGGCTTCGGCTATGGTGAGACGACGACGGTCATGGTCGACAGCAACCGGATCTATGGCCTGATCAGGCTCGATCGTGGAACCAATGTCGGCACATACCTTGCTCCTGAAAAGATGGTTGTGAGTGGACATCTCTGGGATGATGCCCGAAAGCAGCTTCCAAACAAGGCCTTTCTGGTTCACTCCCGTACCGGTCGTGGCCACGTGATCGGATTTGTCGAAGACCCTAACTACCGCGCATTTATGGACGGGCTGAATGGATTCGTGATGAACGCGATCTTTCTCGGGCCGGGCCATTGAGCTGACCTGATGACTATGCGACGACTGACCGGAGAGCTGGTCTACCCAATTCTTGCCGTGGTGGCCGCTTTTCTGATCGGCGCCCTGATAGTCCTGCTGATTGGCGAGAATCCGCTGACGGTTTACTGGTTGCTGCTCTCGAGCGCTTTCGGCCTCTATGACGCGCTCGGCAACTTCACCTGGGACAACTGGGGATATACTCTCTTCTACGCCACTCCACTGATCTTCACCGGGCTCGCCGTTGCGCTTGCGTTTCAGTGTGGGCTGCTCAACATCGGCGCTGAGGGGCAGCTCTACGCCGGGGCCTTTGCCGCTGCGTGGGTCGGATTTACCCTGACTGGTCTGCCCGGGGTGGTGCTGGCCGGGCTGGCGATTCTGGCCGCTCTGCTCGCGGGCGGGATCTGGGGAGCAATCCCTGGCTGGCTCAAGGCCTGGTTTGGGTCGCACGAGGTGATCAACACGATCATGCTCAATTTTGTCGCGGTGGGGCTGGTCAGCTATCTGACCCAGGTTCATTTCAAGGCTCCGAGTGATCCGATCATGCAGACGGAGATGATAGCCGAGAAGGCGGCCCTGCCGCGCTTCGCGGCGCTGCTCTCGCCATTTGGAATCGACTTTCCGGCACGTATTCCGCTCAATCTCTCCTTTCTTCTGGCACTGCTGGCGGCATTCCTGGTCTGGTTCTTCCTGCGCCGTACCAGCGCGGGCTATGAGCTGCGCGCGGTTGGCGCCAACTCCGCGGCGGCCGAGTACGGAGGGATCAGTATTCGACGGCAGACGGTGCTGGCCCTGGCAATCTCGGGTGGGCTGGCCGGATTGGTGGGGGTGAATGAAGTGCTCGGATACCGCTACCGTTACTACCACGATTTTTCGCCCGGATATGGATTTGCCGGGATTGCAGTCGCGCTGCTGGGGCGAAACCATCCGTTTGGGGTTGTGCTGGCAGCGCTGCTCTTCGGCGCTCTCAATCGAGGGGGTCTGTTTATCGACATCTTTACTGACCGGGTTTCGAAGGATCTGGTGCAGGTGCTGCAGGCGATCATCATTCTATTCGTGGCGATCGAGGTTCTTTTCCGCCGTGGCGTAGTCAGAATGCGCCGTCTTCTGCCAGTCCGTCAGGCCCGGCAGGGAGGGGAGATCCACTGAGATGGAATCGAACACGGACATCCTCAATTCGACTCTCATCGCCTCGACCCTTCGGCTTTCGACACCACTGATACTGGCGGCGCTCGGTGGGCTCTACGCTGAACGGACTGGAGTGATCAACATCGCGCTTGAGGGGATGATGCTCGCCGGAGCCTTTACAGCGGCAACGGCAACGGTGATGACCGGTGATCCGTGGATTGGCACGGTGGCGGCGATTATTGCCGGGTTGCTGGTCGGACTGCTGCATGCGGCGGCGACAGTCACCTGGAGAGCCGACCAGGTGGTGAGCGGAACGGCCATCAACCTGCTCTTTCTTGGTATTCCGGCCCTTCTCTCGGGTGCCCTCTTCGATTCGACTGGCGCAACCCCCCAGCTTGCCCGGAGCCAGGTTCTGCCCGACCTGACCCTCTTTGATCAGAGCCGCTCCCCGTTGGCGGCGTCTATCTTCAACCAGAAACCATTGGTCTATCTGGCATTCCTGCTGGTTCTCCTGACCGGGTATATACTGGCTCGCACCCGTTTCGGATTGTGGATGCGGGCGGTCGGAGAGAATCCCGAGGCGGCAGACACCGCTGGTATTAATGTCGCGCAGGTACGCTACATCGGGGTGCTGATCTCTGGTGCGCTCGCTGCACTCGCCGGGGCGTATCTCTCGATTGGCCAGAACTCGCTCTTTACGCGAAACATGTCGGCGGGACGTGGCTTTATCGCCCTTGCCGCGCTCATCTTTGGCAAATGGAGCCCGGTCGGTGCGATGTCAGCCTGTCTGCTCTTCGGGTTTGCTGAGGCGATCTCCATTCGGATGCAGGGCACGGTCGCGGTTCCAAATCAGTTCATCCAGATGATCCCCTATCTGCTGACAATGATCGTTCTCGCCGGCTTTATTCGCCGCTCGTCCCCACCGCGAGCGCTCGGAACACCCTATGTCAAGGATTGAATCGGAACAGGCAAAATTGGGACTTGGCGAGCGGAAATGGCTACCAGTCAGTGCCTTGTTCAATCGTTGCCTGTTTCGACGTGGGCTGTCGCTATTTTGACCGTCTGCCTGACCACCGGTGCCGGAAGAGAGAAGCCGGCAGGAGAAAGGATTGGAATGAAAGCATCAATATTCGATCGCGCCCAATCGGCGGCTCGACACCTGCGGGAGCAGGTTACCAGCCAGATCGACGCCGTGGTCGTACTTGGCTCCGGCCTTGGCCATTTTGCTGAGAGCCTCGCCGGTCCGACTGTCATCCCGTACGATTCGATCCCCGAGTTTGTCCGGTCGACGGTCGAGGGGCATAGCGGAAGGCTGGTGGTCGGCAACCTGCCCGGTACGAACCGAACGATTGCGGTCATGCAGGGCAGATTTCACTATTACGAGGGATACTCCCTTGAGGAGGTGACTCTTCCCATTCGTGCCTTTGGAGCCCTCGGTGTTCGCCGGCTGATTCTGACCAATGCGGCGGGTGGGATCAATACAAATCTTGCCACCGGTGACCTGATGCTGATCAGTGACCATATCAACCTCATGCTTCAGAGTCCGCTCCGTGGCCAGTACGACAACCGGCTCGGCGAACGCTTTCCCGACATGACCGAGGTCTACAGCCGCGAGTATCGCCAGCAGGCCCAGGAGGTGGCACGAGAGATGGGGCTGCAGTTGCATGCGGGGGTCTATCTCGCAATGCAGGGGCCAAACTACGAGACTCCAGCCGAGATAAGAATGATGCGCCTTCTCGGTGCAGACGCCGTGGGGATGTCGACTGTTCCCGAAGCGATTGTTGCGCGCCAGATTGGCATGAAGATCCTCGGTCTCTCGCTCATCACCAACGCCGCCGCGAGTGTCGACAATGAACCGATCAAGCACGAGGATGTTATGGCCGCCGGGTTGCAGGTGAGTCGTCAGTTTACCGACTTGATGACGAGGTTTCTCAGCCGAGTCTGCGAGGGCTGATGGAGCCGATGGAGAGACGATGATCATTGGGATATGTGGCGGTACCGGCTCCGGGAAGACGACGGTGGCTCGTCGTATTCTGGAGAATGTTGATCGCGACTACGTCGCCTTTCTGCAGCACGACAGCTACTACCGCAATCTTGGCGATATGCCGATCGAGTTGCGCCACCAGATCAACTTCGATCACCCTGACGCGCTCGACAACGACCTCTTCGCCAACCATATCAGTGCGCTTCGGGCGGGCGAGCCGATTGAGATGCCGGTCTACGATTTTGCTACTCACACCCGTCGACCCGAGAGCGAGCGAATTGAGCCGAAGCCGATCCTCATTCTCGAGGGCATTCTCATCTTCACCGATGCCAGGCTCCGTGAACTGATGGATCTCAAGATCTTTGTCGATACGGCAGACGATCTTCGCTTTATCAGGCGGCTGCAGCGTGATGTTACCGAGCGTGGCCGCTCGGTCGAGCTGGTGATCAGGCAGTATCTCGATACCGTGCGACCGATGCACGAGCAGTTTGTTGAACCGTCGAAGAGATTTGCCGACGTCATTATTCCTGAGGGTGGGTATAACTCAGTCGGAATCGACCTGATCACCGGTCGCATCCACGCTCAGGTTCGCCTTGAACTGGTCCGCGCCGGTGAGAGTTGAAACCCGGACGGCATCGGCCGTCAGTCGTCATTCGGATGGAATCGGCCGTCGATATTAGAGGTTGGCTTGAATCAGCACCCACTCGAAGAATTGATCGATGCCGCGCGCAGGGTCCGACAACTGGCCTACGCTCCATACTCTGACTTTGCCGTTGGAGCAGTTGTAGAGAGCCGCTGCGGGCGGCTCTTTACCGGCTGCAATGTCGAGAATGCGAGCTATGGATTGACCCTCTGTGCCGAACGGGTCGCCCTCTCGAAGGCCATCTCCGAGGGATTCCGTGACCTTGTACGGGTGGTCGTGATCGCCGACACGAGGGTTCCGATTCCTCCGTGTGGCGCCTGCCGCCAGCTGATCATTGAGCTGGCCGGGCCGGAGGCCGAAGTGGTCCTCGCCAATCTGGCGGGGGAGCGTATCGCCACCACCGCCGCGACCCTGCTTCCGTCGGCCTTCGACCGCCACTTCCTCTGAGACCTCCCGCCTGTCACCGTGACAGTTAACCCTGTATACTGTCGGCAGGCAATAAATACTCCAGTTGATCAGGGATTGGCCCCGAGGTGTATGATGAGATAACCAGGTGATGGGACGCTTCGCCGAGGAGGTTGAGATGAGGTGGTCAGGGATCAGGTGGTCAGGGATCCAGTGGTCAGGAAAGATACGGATCGCAACGATTCTGATTGCGAGCTGGCTGTTATTTCCCGTGATGACTACCCCCGGCGCGTCCGGATCGGCCACCCGGAGAGGAGCGGCCCAGCCGGTCGACCTGCTGCTGACGGGTGGGGCGGTGGTCACCATGAACAACCATCGCCAGCTGCACAACCCCGGTTACGTTGCGATTCGCGGTAACCGGATCGTGGCGGTTGGACCGATGGCCGAGCTCCGGAGCGCCGACTTCCGACCGGTTCGGGTGATCGACTTCAAGGGCCGGGTGGTCATGCCAGGGCTGATCAACGCTCACACTCATCTTGCCATGACTCTCCTTCGTGGTGTCGGTGACGACCTCAACCTCGATGACTGGCTCAAGCGCTACATCTTTCCAGCTGAGGCCGGCAACGTGACCAGTGACTATGTCGCCACCGGCACCCGTCTTGGACTGATCGAGATGATTCGCGGCGGAATCACCACCTTTGCCGATATGTACTACTTTGAGGAGACGGTTGCCGAGGTGACCCGGCAGGCCGGAGTCCGGGCCATCCTTGGCGAAACCTTGCTCGACTTTCCTGCTCCTGACAACAAGACCTGGGATCAGGCGATCGGCTACGCTCAAAAGTTCATTCTCCGCTGGAAGGGTGACCCACTGATCACTCCGGCCCTCGCCCCGCACGCTCTCTACACCGTCAATCGTACCCATCTGGAGGCGGTTCGAGACCTTGCCAAACAACTTGATGTGCCGATCCTGACCCATCTGGCCGAGGCCCGGAGCGAGACGCAGTACGCCCACCAGAACTTTGGCCTGACGCCGACCGGCTACCTCGACCAGGTCGGTCTTCTCTCCGCCCGGACCCTGCTCGCCCACGTCATCCACGTCGACCAGCAGGATCTCGCGCTGCTCAATCAGCGTGATGTTGGCAT
>JBEGMZ010000356.1:0-18896 GCA_041182745.1 Acidobacteriota bacterium | reverse complement strand
CAGTTCCCTTGCGTTGCTGACTGAAACGTCTCCAGTAAAAGAAAATGCCTCCAACCAGCAGACCCGCCCCAAAGATGATGATCATCATCATGCCGATCCAGATCAATGATTGAACGATGATCGTCCCGGTTCTGGTCGCTTCACGCAGAACAGACGAGTCGAGCGGTCGAAATTGGAGAGGGATGTCCGAGACCTTCTTGCCGGCCCAGTAGATTCGCTGCTCATAGCGGATCTTACCCAGAATGTCCGCCGTGAAAGATTGATCCGAGTTGCCGGTCAGTTCCGCAATATAGTTGCCAATCCTTTTGACCGTACGGGTCATTTCCGGCGGGGCCGGTTGCCGGCCAAGGTCCTCCTCCCACCGGCGGAGTGATTCGGTCGCGGCCTGCGGAGTATGGTACTCCACGAGCAGGAGCCGCGCTGAGGTCGCTCCCCGGCGGTAGTCGGCGGTGACAATGTCGGGCAATCCGCTGAACTCGATGAGACTGGTCCGTCCCGCAAACAGCGCATCCCTGGCGAGAGCTTTTGGACCAACGAGGTAGGTTTCACTCCCGGCAACCAGCCCGGCTTCGACCCCGGGAAGGTGTGCGAGGAGAACAGGAGTCTGACCGTCATTAGGTGGTAAGAGCTTCGTCAAATCATCGAGCAGGCTGCTCAGCGGCGCCTCCCCCAAACCCTCTCCGGCCGACTCGCCATTACCCTCCACCACCGCCTCGATCATCACTGGCCCCTGCTGGCGAGAACTCTTTCCAGCGCCACCTTCGCGCCGTACAAACGTCCACCAACCATACGCTCCAGCTGTCTGGCGAAAGATGAAGACACGGACGATACTATTCCAATTGCGATGGCGATAGCGCCTGGTGATTACTCTTTTGAGTCCGTATTCGGCAAGGATCTCACCCTCTGGGCTCTCGGTGGCAATGATCCACTGGTCTCTGTTCTTCACCTCTGACTGGCTCGAAGCGCGCCACTCCCCGGCCGTCTCCGCAGGCAGGTTGAGGCTGATCTCGCTCTCTCCTGCGGTTGATTGCGCCACCGTCCGCGAGGTGAACAGTATCAAGAGGGCCAGCAGTGCTAGAAGGTGAACTTTTTCTGAACGATTTTTGTCTCTCATTGCCTGATATACCAGATTGCCATTTCCCAGATTGCCACGGATGGAGCGGGGCGGTCAGATCCATCTCTCGAGCTGTTCAATAATCAGATCGGCATAATGTCGCGGAGTGTTTACGTTGTGGAGCATCAGCCGGGTCTCCATCGAGGGAGTATCGAGAACAATGTCGCCAATTCCAAGAAGCCTCTCCCTGAAACTCTCCCGCACCGAGACGTCCTGGATGTGGCGGAGTGGGATATTCCTTGTCGTTTTTGAGAATAGCCCCTCGGAGATCTCCAACTTGACGCTGGTCAGGGTGAATATTGTATGAACGTGTCGAATGTGTCGGACGACACTTGGCAGGAAGGCGAGGACTACACCACCAACGGCAACCAGAAAGCCGAGATTGAGGAACGAGACAACCGCAGCGATCAGGAGTGAGGCAAAGATCGAGACAACGTACGAGGTCGTTACCGGGTAGAAGGCGGGATTGATACTGAAGATTACCCTCTCCTTTGGTCCACGGTAGGGGGGAGCTTCTGCGGTATGCTCGAGATCCGTCTCCTCCTCTTCCTCTTCCTCAAGCTCGTCATCCATCGCCCAGCTATCCCTGTCGGTCGACTCCTGGTCGTCGTCCCAGTCTTCAAGTTCAATCTGATCCTGGTAATCTTCATCAGGCTCTTCATCGCTGGCATCGCGGCCCGGGTGGGCTGCTTCGAATCTGCCACTGGATGGCCGGCGTGAAGAGTCAGGCGGCGAGGGGGTGTCAAATGGCCTCGAGTTGCGAACACGTTCCGTCGTCGACCTCAATCGAACGCCGCAGCGATTGCAGAAAATGCTCTCTGCCGGAAGTCTATTTCCACATCGATAGCAGAACATTATCTCAGCCCCTGAATCTCATTATTTTCTACCAACGAAAGATTTGATGTGACGAAACGGGGCAAAGGGCGATCTTCCCAGCCCCTGTCACCTGCCTGGATCTTCAATCACCGTTGACGGTGGTCGAAGATGGCGGCTGACTTGTCCGAAGAGTTTCCTGATTCTGTCGACCACCACTGGGATCAGGGCAGAAACTCTCGGATGATTCGATTGAAGACCTCCGCCTGTTCAAGATTCGGAAGATGGCCGGCCTTCTCAATGACAGATATTGACGAATTGGGAATCAAGCCGGCCAGGGTTTTCATCTCGGACGGCGGCGTAAGCTTATCCTCATTGCCAACAATGATCAACGTATCGATGCCTGATGAAGCGCCGAGCTGTGGCAGCAGGTTGGTCGAATCCGGCCGCCCCGCCATGGCCACGAGCGCCCGCTCAACACCCACTGGGCTGCTTTGCCGCATTATGTTCAACACGCGTGAGACGAGCTCCCTGTTCGAGGTGAGGGTGGAGTCGCCTAGCAGTCGTTCGATCATGGCCGATGCCAGTCTTTCGATCCCTTCCTCCCCGCTTTGACGAATCATCGATACCATCTCATATCGCGCCTGCCTTGCCTCTGGCGTGTCGGCCGTGGCGCGAGTGTCACAAAGGATCAGTGACCGGATTCTTTGCGGAGCGAGACGGAGGAGACTCAGCGCCACGTATCCACCCATCGAAAGACCGCACACGTGAGCGCGATCGATCCCAAGCCGATTGAACAGATCGAGCACGCAGAGGGCGTAACCATCAAGACTGCCTACCCCTTCCCCATTCGCGGGCAGGGCCGAAATCGGACTTTTTCCAAAGCCCGGCCAGTCGAGAGTGATCGTCCGGTGGCTTTTTGAAAGATCAAGAACCTGCTCTTCCCACATGGCGCAGTTGAGGGGGAAGGCGTGCAGAAAGACGACCGGATCTCTCCTGCCGCCCGGATCGGAGTCTGACCACGAGATGCTCATCGCGCTCTGCCTATCTGCTCTTTCATCTCGCGAACCGCCTTTTCAAGTCCGACCAGCGCGGCCCGAGCAATTATGTTGTGGCCAATGTTGAACTCTTCGATCGAATTGATTTGTGCCACCGGGCCGACGTTACGGTAGGTCAGTCCGTGTCCGACGGCGACCTTCAGATTGAGCCCGGCGGCATACCGGGCTGCCGTCTCGATTCGCTTCAGCTCAACGGCAATTTCGGCGGTGCGTCGTACCGTCAGGTCTCCGGGCTTCTCGTTGCAGATGGCATAGTTGGCACTGCAGATCTCAATCTGGAAGGCTCCCATCCCGGCAGCCGCCTCGATCTGCTTCTCATCGGGATCGATGAAGAGGCTGGTATAGATTCCCGTATCCCGCAGCCGTGAAATTGCTTCTTCAATCCGAGAACGAAGTGATATGACATCGAGTCCGCCCTCAGTTGTTATCTCCTGCGGACGTTCGGGAACCAGGGTCACGACGTCAGGCCGAACCCGGCAGGCAATTTCGATCATCTCGGACGTCGCCGCCATCTCGACATTGAGATGGGTCACAACGACCTCTTTCAAGGCGATCAGATCGTAGTCCTGGATATGGCGACGATCACTTCGCAGGTGGGTGGTTATTCCATCCGCGCCAGCCAGCTCGCAGATCACCGCGGCTGATGCCGGGTTGGGTTCATTGGTTCGACGGGCCTGCCGGATCGTCGCGATATGATCGATGTTCACGTTGAGCCTGCTCACTTCCGGCCGTACCTCCCTCTGATGGCATTGTAGCGAATCGACATGACTTCGAGTAACACTTTCAAAGGCGTGCCAATAGGATGAACCTTTGATCCTTCGACATGGTTCCATCGAACCGGAACCTCAAGCAGTCTCCAACCCTGAGTTTTGGCGATGAACAGGACCTCGGGGTCGAAACCGAAGCCCTCAATTCGTTGCAGGGGAAAGACTGACTGTGCGGCTTGTCGGCGAAACGCCTTGAATCCACACTGGGTGTCTCTGAACCTCAGGCCCGTGAATATGAACTGAATCAAATTCCCAATCTGACCTGTCAGCTCCCGCAGTTTTGATTGATGTGTTCCGATCATTGAGCGGTCGATCCCACGCGAACCAAATACGATGTCGTACTGGTTGTCCCGAATCGGCGCCAGTACCTGCTCAACTTCGCTGAGCGGGGTCGAGAGGTCAGCGTCAAAGAAGAGGAGGATCTCCCCGCGCCCTTCCAGCATCCCAGCCCGTACCGAATAGCCCTTGCCGCGGTTTCCCGGGTTCTCAAGCAATCTGAGTCGTGAGCCGAACTTCTCGATGTAGCTCTCAACCACCTGACTTGTCCGATCCCGTGAGCCGTCATTGACGACGATCAGCTCTGAATCGTAATCCTGTCGCTCAAGGTACTGGAGGGTCTCCTCAAGAGTACGGCCGATCCGCCCCTCTTCATTGTAGGCTGGTACTATTATCGATAAATGGAACATCTTTTCCGATCCGTTCTCTCCCCTCATCGCGCAGAAATATATCACGCCACACCATCTTCAGCGTAATGCACTGCCGCGGTTATCTCAATCCAGTGTCGATGCCACGGCAATACTCGGATCTATCAAGCCAATCGCCCAAGGCAATCGCCTTTTCCTTCCAGATAACTTCGCCGCCGCGCGGCCTCGGGTGCGATCTCGCTGAGGAGACCGAACGGATTACGGTTTGCCTCACGCGAAGGTAAGAAGGATGGTCTCCCGATGCGATCTTTCTTCTTCGTGACTATGGTGCGATCAATAATTGGAAGTCCCTCTCGACCCACGATGCGATTGCTATGGTGCGATTGCCCTGTCTAAGTCTATTTTCATGGCCATTTTTCATTTTATGGACTTACCTGATTGGCGGTGCTATCATCCCCTACGTTCCGTTTTTACTGTCTTTTGATCTCCATTTTTCCTTACAGTCGGGATGCCCGGATATCAGGATGAAAGACTCCCAGAAAAAACCTGTCGACCAGCTGTTTACGCCGCCCCGTGCGCAGACAGTAAGTGAGCTGACAGCCCGGATCAAGTCAGGACTTGAGCGTGACTTCACCAGCCTGCTGATCCAGGGAGAGATGTCGGACCTCTCCAAACCATCTTCAGGCCACTGGTACTTCTCTCTCAAGGATGGACAGTCTCAGATCAGGGTCGTCTGTTTTAAGAGCGCCAATCGTCTGATTCGCTTCCGGCCTCAAAATGGTATTTCGGTGGTTGTTCGTGGCCGACTGAGTGTCTACCTTACCGGAGGATACTACCAGCTACAAGTTGACTGGATTGAGCCGATCGGAACAGGATCGATACAGCTGGCCTTTGAGCAGCAATATCGACGACTGAAGGCCGAGGGGCTCTTTGACCCGGGACGTAAGCGGAAGCTTCCGCTTCTGCCGCGAAGGGTGGGTATTGTGACCTCTCCGACCGGAGCTGCCATTCAGGATATCCTTCGCGTGCTGGAGCGACGGAATCCCGGACTCGACATTGTGATTGCTCCGGTCAGGGTTCAGGGTGAGGGTGCGGCAAATGAGATAGCCGAAGGGATTCGTCGGCTCAATCAGATGGCTCAAAAGCAGGACTATCCGATCGATGTTCTGATAGTCGGACGTGGGGGCGGCTCCTCGGAGGATCTCTGGGCTTTCAATGAGGAGGTGGTGGCGCGGGCGATCCACGATTCAGCGATACCGGTGGTCTCCGCTGTTGGCCATGAGACTGATACCTCGATCTCGGACCTGGTTGCCGACGTCCGCTCGGCGACCCCATCGGCCGCTGCTGAGACTATCTCTGCCGGAACGACCGATCTGCTGATGAGAGTTGATGAACTGCGCGCCGCGCTGGAGGCGGCGATCAGGTACTATCTTCTTCGTCGTCGGTCACGGCTCAAGGATCTGGTCGCCAGTCAGGCGATCAATGATAGCGCCAACCGGATTCGGAACAGCCGCCGTCGCGTCGACCAGCTGATGGAGCTTGCCAGGCGCAGCCTCACCAACCGGCTCGCTGTGGCCCGTCTTTCGATCCACCGCTCCCAGCTCCGACTCGCTGCCATCGACCCGCGACGACCTCTCGTCATATCAGCAAAGAGGTTGGCCGCTCTCGATCAGCAGCTTTATCAGCTGATTGACGAGGGGGTCTCGACCCGCCGCAGTCGATTTGCTCTGCTTAGTGGAAGGCTTCAGGCGTTCTCTCCACTGGCCGTACTGGCCCGTGGTTATACCATTGTGACCGATGATAGCGCTCTCCTTGTGACCAAGGCTGCCGCCATTACGCCTGATTCCAGATTGACCGTCAGATTTATCGATGGTCTGGTCGACTGTAATGTCGTCAATGTCAGACTAAAGGATGACTGAACCTTTATGAGTACGCAAAAATTTGAAGAATCGATCTCCCGCCTCGAGAAGATCGTTGCTCAGCTCCAGTCCGGCGAACTTCCTCTTGATCAGTCCCTTGAACTTTTTGAGCAGGGTGTTCAGCTCTCACGTCAGTGTCAGCTCCAGCTCGAGGCGGCTGAAAGGAGAGTCGAGATCCTGCTCCGGGAGAAGGGGGAGTTGAAGACGGCTCCCTTCGAGTCAGGGCGGCCATCGATGGCAATGAGCAAGGAAGAGACCTCTCTCGATGAAGAGGCCGATCCGGATGACGAAGGTGATGACGAAGACGATGACGAAGACGATGGAGTTCCTTTCTGATCAGGTACGGGGAATAGCGACGTGAATATCAGGGACTATTTCAATCAACAGACGTTGTTGGTCGACAAGTGGTTGGATCGGTTGATGCCGGCCGCGGATGAGGCGCCGGGCCTTATCCATCAGGCGATGAGATACAGCCTCTTTGCCGGAGGCAAACGGTTGCGTCCTGTACTCTCAATTGCAGCCGGTGAGTTGTTTGAGGCGCCCGAAGAGGCGCTGCTTCCGGTCGCCTGCTCTCTGGAGATGATTCACACCTACTCACTGGTTCATGACGACCTTCCGGCTATGGATAATGATGACCTGCGACGCGGTCTCCCGACCTGTCATGTCAGGTTTGGCGAAGCCATCGCCATTCTTGCCGGAGACGCGCTTCTGACTCAGGCCTTCATCACCCTCTCATCGCTCCCTTCTCTTGACCGTCAGGTCCAGGTCAGGGTGATTCGTGAACTGGCTACTGCGAGTGGAACCGCAAATGCCCTGATTGGTGGTCAGGTTCTGGATCTCCAATTTGAAGGCAAGCCCGTCACTACCAAAGAGCTGGAAGAGATCCATCGTGCCAAGACGGGGGCTCTGATCCGGTGCGCGGTCAGAACCGGAGCCATTATTGGTGGGGCCTCTGATGTTGAGCTGGAGGCACTTACTCTCTTTGGCGAGAAGATTGGACTCGCTTTTCAGATTACGGACGATCTTCTTGACGAGACGGCAACAACCGAAGAGCTCGGTAAGACTGCCGGCAAAGATGCTGCGACTCACAAGGCAACTTACACCTCTCTCTATGGAGTGGAGGAGTCGAGGCGGCTGGCGGCACAGGTCACCCGGGAGGCGATCGATGCCCTCCAGCCCTTTGGTAAGCGAGGCTCAACGTTGAGGGATGTCGCTCTCTTTGTTATTGAGCGACGCTCCTAGCAAAGTCTATTCAGTCCAACGCATAATTCGAGAGCTTTTCGAGAGCTCAAGGTTGTGGAGTGAGTTGAGATTCCTGTACCAGAGTGACGATTTCGTTGATGTTGGTCTGGTACGTGAATTTCAAACTCCATAGCTCGACATCGCTCGACTACCCTGATCAGAAGCCAGCACGGACGGATCCCTGACCGCTGTGACTCCTTGACATCGACCATGCCGGTTGATAATCTCCCCATTTTACGTCTTCTGATGAGTGCAAGGAGTAGAGAATCATGAAAAGAACTTTTCAACCTAATAACCGTCGTCGTGCCAAGACCCATGGGTTTCGTGAGCGTATGAGCACCAAGGCTGGCCGGCTTGTCCTGAAGCGGCGTCGGGCTAAGGGGCGCAAGCGGTTGACGCCGAGCCATTACTAAACGATCCGAGTCGCGGGTTATATTGCCGGTAGCCATCAAGCTGGAGTTGGTTCATAAGTTTCAGTTCCCGCTCTGTTGCCCGGTCGATGCTTACCCGCCATCTCAAAGTATTAAGATCGATAGGCCACTGTCTGGATTAGGCACAAGCGTGAAGGATCTGCCTGAAAGCCTCAGAAACAGTCGTGAGTTCAGACGGGTTTATGAGCACGGTCGGAGATATTCGACCACTTACTTCAACGCCTTCATCCTGCGAACTGATTCGCTCAAGCCCCGGCTTGGCCTCACTGTCACGAGGAAGGTCGGTAATGCCGTTGTTCGCAATAAGTGCAAGCGACGCTTGAGAGAGATCGTAAGCCGATTTTTTAAGGATCTGCACTCGGTCGATCTGCCGGGGGGCGGCTTTGATCTCGTACTTAACGTGCGCTCCTCTCTCCCGACGGCACCCTTTTCCGAAGTGGAAGAGACCTTCCGTAAGATGATGGAGCGGGTTCTGCGTTTAAGACCAGTGGTGGAGGATGCGGATCGGGTGGACAGGGACCGGATGGACAAGGTTGTGGTTGACGCGATGATCAAAGATGACGGAACTGTGGCCTGAGTTGATTCACGGCTTGGCTCTCGTCAGTTCTCTTCTCTGCCTGCATCGTCAACTGCCTGAGCCTCCGATCACCGCAGGACGCATCTTCAAGACGGACTCTTTTTTGTATGGGCAAGTCTTTTAGTCACACAGATATCGCCACCCGGCAGGCCCATACAAAGCTTACTCAGGTCTTTTCATGGCTGGTGATCATACTTCTCCGGTCATATCGTATTATTATCTCCCCTCTTCTTCCTCCAGGTTGCCGCTTCGCGCCAACCTGCTCCGAGTACTCGATTGAGGCTGTTCGTGCACACGGTCTTCGGCACGGAATTGTTCTTGGTCTGAAGAGAGTTTCACGTTGCCATCCTTTTACGGCCGCTGGTTATGATCCGGTTCCCATACCGCTACAGCGTCGCCACTGGTTTCGGTCACATAGTGGGTGAGTTTGTCGATGGAAAAAAGATTAATCCTGTTTCTTGTACTTTCGTCGGCCATCTTTGTTGGTTGGTCCTATATATATGGCCGACTCTACCCAGTGACCAACACCGGCACCCGTCCAGCCGTCAGCACCACTCCAACGTCGCCAATCGCCGCACCTGCTGGATCGACACCGGTTGCACCTGACGCTGCGCCGCTTGCATCAACGTCCGCCCCAACCCAGGCCGAACTTCGACAAGTGGTCGTCAAGACTGACCACTGGCGAGCAACCATCTCAAACCAGGGAGCGGTGATTACGGAATGGGTCATGACAGCTTTTGTCGATGGAAAGCCAATCGACCCGCCAAATGGGGTTGCCCTGATCTCTTCCCAGCTTAACACCGAGGTCGGTTCTCCGCTCCGTCTCCATATTCCGGGTGATAGCGCGCTTGAGAGCCTGCTGAACTCCTCCCCATACGAGATTGCCGACCTGTCTGAAACTGAGATTGTGCTCGCTTCGGGGCAGAAGAAGACCCTCACACTCCGCTTTGCCAAAGACGGAGTCGAGGCAACCAAGACGATCGGCTTCCGTGGAGTTGGTGCTGACAACAGTTCCGGTTTTGACTTCGATTTTCAGGCAACGGTCAGGCGTAATGGCGCCCCGGTTGAAGCCTATATTGTGGTTGGACCAAACTTTGGTGATCAAAAGGTTGGCGAGATCAGTGCTTACAAGCATGCTCCACAACTTACTTACGCTATGGGCACGAGCGTTGAACGTGAGAACGCTGAGGGCTTAAAAGATACCCCGCTTGCCCCAACAGAAGAGATGGTGAACTGGGCCGCGGTCGATGACAACTACTTTGCAATGGCCGTCATCCCCCCCAGACCGGTTCGGGCCATCAGGATGGTCGACAAACAGAAGTATGTCTCGATGGCGATTGGCCTCACGCCGGATGAGAACTATCACGTTTATGCCGGACCGAAGGATCTCGAGACCCTCAGTCTGGTGAGTGATCACCTTAAACTCAAGGAAAGTGGAAAGGGGATTGAAGATCTGGTTGGCTACGGCTGGCTCAACTTCATCTCCTTCATGATCAAGCCGATCGCGCAGTTTATGCTTCTCTCCATGCGCGAGATCAACAAATTTACGGCGAATTTTGGCTGGTCAATCGTCATCCTGACAGTCGTTCTCAACATGTTCTTCTTCCCTTTGCGCTGGAAGAGTTCCGTCAGCATGAAACGTGCGGCGGCGATGCAGCCAAAGATGAAGGATCTCCAGGACCGAATGAAGAAACTGGAGAAGAACGATCCACGAATGCTCGAACTGCAGAAGGAGCAGATCGCGCTGATGAAGGAGGGAAACCCCTTGATGGGTTGCCTTCCATTGTTGCTCCAGATGCCATTCTTTATGGCGGTCTTTGCTATTCTGACGGTCTCGATCGAAGTTCGGAATGCACCATTCTTTGCCTGGTTGCAGGATCTTTCGGCTCCTGATCCGTACTGGGTTCTGCCAATAATGATGTGCGTTACAATGATCGCGCAGCAGGCGCTGACACCAAGTACGGTCGATCCTGTGCAGAAGAAGATTGGGTATATAATGCCCCTGATCTTTACCTGGTTTCTGAAAGGAGCGCCGGCCGGTCTCGTACTCTACTGGATGGTCAGCAACCTGGTTGGTGTCGCCCAGCAGTTTGTGATCAATCGATTAAATCCGGTTCCGACTCCGGCCCAGCCTCTCGACGGCTCGACTGTGACGGCAAAGACGAAGACAAAGACGAAGCCTGGAAAGAGTCGGGGCGATAATAGATAGGCAGAGAGGTCTGTTTCGATATGTCACAACTTGATCTGACCGTGCTCAAAACCAACGTTGAAACCTTCATCTCCGAGCTGATCAACAGGTCTTCGCTCGACCTGAGCGTGGTTGTCTCAGAGTTTGAAGGCGAGTCCATAGCCGTTAACTTCCAGGGGCTTGATCTGCCGCTGCTGCTGGGTCACAACGCAGAGCTGCTCGATGCGCTCCAGTACCTTACCCGCCGCGCTTTTGCTCACGATGTCGCCGCCGGGCTCCAGATAGATTTTGACGCCGGTGGATACCGTGAGGCGCGACGCAAGGAGTTGGAGCTGATGGCACGCAAAGCCGCCGAGCGGGTCAGGCTGACTCGCGTGCCTTTCGTCTTTGATCCAATGAACGCCCAGGATCGCCGTATCATTCACACCATACTTGTTGATGTCGAAGGGATCCGGACGGAGAGTGAGGGCGATGGCCAGATGCGTCGGGTCCGGGTCGTTCCAGGATAATGTCTCGAACTTCTGGTTCTCTCCGATTGTGCGGGTATCCGTATGTTGGGTGAGAAAAGTCAGACAACGATAGTCGCCATTGCCACTCCCCCGGGACGTGGTGCGATTGGGATGCTGCGGATGAGTGGGCCGCAAGCCCTGTCGATCCTCCTTCGTCGCGGCCGAACCCCTGCCGGACAGATTCCTGAACTAAGGCCAAACCGGGCGTCCCTTCTGCTCATCTACGATACTGAAACTGACAGACTGATTGACGAAACTCTCGTCACCTTCTTTCAAGGACCACACTCCTTCACCGGAGAAGACGTCGTTGAGATCAGCTGCCATGGCAGCCCGGTGGTTCTGGCTGAACTTCTGGCTGCGCTCTGCCAGGAAGGAGCTCTGCCGGCAGAGCCCGGAGAGTTCAGCCTGCGTGCATTTTTGAATCAGCGCCTTGACCTTGCCCAGGCTGAAGCCATAAATGATTTGATCAATGCTCGAACTGCCTACCAGGCTCGCCTGGCCGTTCGCCAGGTTCGAGGTGAACTTTCACGCCAGATCAGACCTCATCGCCAGGCTCTGATTGATCTGATAGTTCGGTTTGAGTCGGCGGTTGAGTTTGTTGAAGATGATCTTGATCCGCTCGACACTGGCGGCATAACTGCTGACATTGATCGCTTGATAGCACAGCTTGACCGTCTTGCCGCCAGTTACAGTGTTGGGCGAATCGTCCAGACAGGCGTAAAGCTTGCGCTAGCTGGTCTGCCGAACGTTGGTAAGTCTTCTGTTTTCAATGCTTTACTAGGCCGAGACCGTGCCATCGTCGCACCTGTCCCCGGAACTACTCGCGATACGCTGAACGAACAGCTTCTTATCAGCGGCCTCCCGGTAGAGATTGTTGACACGGCTGGCATCAGAGAGACTTCAGATCAGGTTGAAACGATTGGTGTTGAACGCACCCGCACCGCTGTAGCCGATGCCGATCTTGTCGTCGCTATTCTCGAAGCGTCGACAAATCTTCCAGCTGCTGAGATCGCGCTTTTGAGTGAACTTCCGGTCACTATTTTCGTCATTAATAAGTGCGACCTTGGACCAGTTCTCAGACGTGATCAGATCGACCTGATCGCGGCTGGACGCCCGGTGGTGGAAATTTCTGCCCTCACCGGTCACGGTCTGGGCCATCTTCGCGATGCAATTCACGACCTGATAATTGCGCCCGGTAACGCGATCGATGAGAGTTCGATCATCACCAACGAACGTCATCACCGTCTGCTTCTTGAGACCTTGAGCAGCTTACGGCAGGCAAGAGCTGATCTGGCCGCCGGTTTTACAGAGGAAGTTGCGCTTGGTAATCTTCACCTGGCACTTCGCTCGCTGGGGGTCATTACTGGGGAGACCCTCATCGCTGAGATCATTAACCAGATCTTCTCCACCTTCTGTATTGGCAAGTAGCAAGGTCTGCGGCGTTCATCAAGCCTGCGGCAGTGAGATGTATGAGCTATTTTGACGAAGAATTTGATGTGATTGTGATTGGTGCCGGCCACGCCGGGTGTGAAGCGGCTCACGCTTCCGCCCGCTGCGGCGCTCGCACCGCAGTTGTCACCTTCAACCTGGACCTTGTTGCCCAGATGTCCTGCAATCCGGCAATTGGTGGAATTGCTAAAGGGCATCTTGTCAGAGAGATCGATGCGTTGGGTGGATTGATGGGGCGCGTCATCGATGCCACTGGCATTCAGTATCGGATGCTCAATCGAAGTCGTGGACCTGCTGTCCAGGCCCCTCGAGCCCAGGCCGATCGCTCGCTCTATCGCAAGGAGATGAGAAGAGAGCTTGAGTTGATCCGGAATCTTCATCTTCGTCAGGGTGAAGTGGTGGAGATCCTTACTGCTGACGGAGTGGTCGCCGGAGTCGAGTTGATGGACGGAAGGCGGTTGCGATCGGCGGCGGTCGTCGTGACGACTGGTACTTTTCTGAATGGACTGATTCATATCGGTGAGAATCGTTACTCAGCCGGCCGTTCTGGTGAACTTCCATCGATCAGACTGGCGGAAAATCTGAGAAGACTTGGTTTTCGGATTGGACGGCTCAAGACCGGGACTCCACCCCGTCTCGACTCCCGGTCGATAGATCTCCGCCAGTTCGAAGAGCAGCCCGGCGATCAGACACCAGTCCCCTTCTCGTTCACAACGACCAGGATCGATCGACCCCAGATATCCTGCTACATCGGCTACACTTCCAGTCTGGTTCATCAGACGATTCGCGACAATATCTCCCGTTCTCCGCTCTACTCCGGCCAGATCAGTGGAATTGGACCGCGATACTGTCCTTCGATCGAGGACAAGGTGGTCAGGTTTCCGGACAAGGATCGACACCAGCTCTTTCTGGAACCGGAGGGGTACGAAACCAGTGAGACCTACCTCAACGGCTTTTCGACCAGCCTCCCGGCCGACCTGCAGCGACTCCTCCTTGGCCAGATACCTGGACTTGAGAAGGCTGTTATGCTGAGACCAGGGTATGCGATCGAATACGATATGGTTGACCCGACGGAACTCTGGCCGTCACTTGAGACAAAGAGGGTTAGTGGACTCTTCAACGCTGGTCAGATCAATGGTACTACGGGATACGAAGAGGCCGCCGGCCAGGGGATCGTCGCCGGGATCAATGCCGCCCGCTACGTTCAGCGACTTGATCCAATAATCCTCCCACGTGAAGACTCGTACCTTGGGATATTGATCGATGATCTGGTGACACAGGGAGTGGATGAGCCCTACCGCATGTTCACTTCACGGGCCGAGCAGAGGCTCCGTCTCCGCATCGACAATGCGGATGAGCGCCTTACGGCGCTTGGTTACCGGATCGGACTTCTGGCTGGAGAACGCTACGAGACCTTCCTTTCTCAGGAGGAGCGCAAGAATGAGCTCCGCGATTTCCTCCGCCGGACAGTAGTCAGCAGCCGGAGTACCGGATATGCGACATTTTCTGAGCGGACGGGTATTCAGTTGACCGAAGCGACGTCACTCGCTCAGCTGTCAAAGCGGCCTGAGATTGGTGGAGAGGAGCTGTCGCTCCTCTTCCCGGACGAGCTGAGGACTCGCTGCAATGAGGCTCAAGTTACAACCGTCGTCACCGATCTCAAGTACGAGGGCTATGTGACGGCAAACGACAATATGTCGCGCCGCCTGGCAAAAGAAGGCCAGCGGCAGATTCCGGCAACCCTCGACTACTCCCTGCTCCCTGGACTATCGAACGAGATGGTGGAACGTCTGACCCGGGTCCGTCCGCAGACTCTTTCGCAGGCCATGCGTATACCAGGGATAACCCCAGCCGCGATCACTCTGTTGACGGTACACCTTGAACTGCTGTCACGTGGCGTAAGATGACGATCGAGATCGGTGAAAAGACGGCGATTTTGCGAAGGAGTATCCTTGATAATGGCACTCCTAACGGTGCTCGGCTCCGAGAGGTGGCCGATCTCATTGCACAGTACTATCAGCTGGTACTCAAATGGAACGATCGTCTTCACCTTACAACGATCACCGATCCAGATCAGTTTCTTGAGCGCCACGTGGTTGAAGTCTTAGCAGCGTTACCATTGATCGATCCGTCGGTGAGAGTGCTCTGGGATCTTGGCTCTGGTCTTGGTGTTCCCGGTATTCCTTTCCGGCTCTTTCGTCCTGATCTGGAGGTTGTGCTGGTCGAATCGAATCGGCGAAAAGTTCTTTTTCTGGAGACAGTCATTTCTGAGCTGTCAATAGATCGAATGAGTGTTCTCCACCGAAGAATTGAAGACCTTTCTCCGCTCGGACGAGGGGTGCTGCTGACCGGCCGTGCCATTGAGCGGATGGAGGCGCTTTTTCCAACCATTCTGCGGCTTGGTGCCGAGGCCTCCCAGATTCTGCTCTTCACCACTACCCGCCCAGCTCACGCACTACCCGGGGCGGTAATCCACCCGCTTCCTGGCACTCTCAATTGCTGTGTCGCTGAGTTGAAGTGTTCCACGTGGAACACCTAGCCTCTCCGCTGTTCCGGGAAGGGGGGCGCTGATAGTTCGAGAGTGCAGGCGTTGTCACCGGTGCCGGAAGTAAAGTCAGGGCGTGACGTTGGCAGGAGCAGTCCTTGTCCTGCCCAAGGGTCCTTCAAAGGCAGAGGGGCTGCGCCATGATAGGAGTTAACCCTGCCGACAGTTCGTGAGGATGCAATCGCTCTCGATCGAAGCAGAAAGACAGGCATCGGGAGACCTGAAACGGGTGGCGACATCTGAGCAAAGATGGTAATCTACGCTCTTTCGTTCACGTGAAAAACCTCAGAGATGACCTATGGGTAGAATCATCGCAATCAGTAATCAGAAGGGTGGTGTTGGTAAAACTACCACTGCCATCAACCTCTCCGCGTCCCTTGCCGTCGCCGAGATCCCAACGCTTCTTGTCGACATGGATCCGCAGGCCAACTCGACCAGCGGGCTTGGGATCAAGAAGGGGTCATTCCGGCGGAGCCTCTACAATGCCTTGGTGACGCCAGAGTCGATCGACAATGTGATACTCAACACCGAGCTTGAGTTTCTAAAGCTTGCCCCAGCCGATAGAAATCTTGCCGGCGCCGAGGTGGAGCTGGTTGACGCGAATCAGCGCGAGTTCTACCTGAAGCGCATTCTGGAACCTCTCCGCGACAGATATGAGTACCTGATAATCGACTGTCCGCCCAGCCTTGGGCTTCTGACCCTCAACGCGCTCACCGCGGCTGACTCGGTCATCGTCCCGATCCAGTGCGAGTACTTCGCTCTTGAGGGCGTGACCGATCTCTGGGATACTCTCGTTCGAATCCGACGCAGTCTCAACCCGACCCTCTCGGTTGAAGGGTTCCTGCTGACGATGTTTGATGAACGAACCAATCTCTCGAACCAGGTTGTGTCTGACCTTCGTGACTTTCTCGGAGCACAGGTATTTGAGACGATCATCCCACGCAACATCAAGCTGGCTGAGGCTCCAAGCCATGGCAAGCCAATCATCCTTTACGATATAAAGTCGCGAGGCTCGGAAAGCTATATGAACCTGGCAAAGGAGGTCACAGAAAATGTCAAGAAAGGCGCTCGGTAGAGGACTTAGTGCGCTGCTCTCCGATTCGATGGGGCAGGATCTGTCGGGTGAAAGAGATGACTTCCTCGAGGTCGATATTGACCTGATAGAGCCGAATCCGGAGCAGCCTCGAACCCATTTTGACGAGGCTAAACTGGAGGAGTTGGCCCAATCGATTCGCGCAAATGGGTTGGTTCAACCGCTGCTGCTTCGAAGAATCCCGGGAGGGCGCTACCAGCTGGTAGCTGGAGAGCGCCGGTGGCGAGCGTCGCAGCGTGCCGGCCTTCGCAAGGTCACCTCAGTCATTCGGGAGATCACCAATGAACAGCTCCTGCCACTTGCCTTGATCGAAAATATTCAGCGACAGGAGCTGAACCCGATCGAGGAGGCCCTCGCCTACCAGAAGCTGATGCAGGACTACGGTCTGACTCAGGACGAGCTGGCCCGTCAGGTCGGCAAGGATCGCTCTTCGATCGCGAACCATCTGCGTCTTCTTAAGTTGCCGACGGAGATCCAGAAGATGCTCGAGGAAGGCCAGCTCTCAATGGGACACGCCCGTGCGCTGCTGGCTATCGAGTCTGAATCGCGCCAGATTGGTCTGGCCAGGGATATCATCGCCAATCAGATGTCGGTTCGCGAGACGGAAAAGATGGTCAGACAGATTTCGTCCGCGGACAAGAGCGGAGACAACGGCAGTGGTGGCGGAACCTCAGATCCAACCCCTCTCGATGCCAACATCAAAGCCGCGGAGCTCAAATTGAAGAGGTATCTCGGCACTCAGGTTCATATCCATCTCTCCAGCCGCGAATCTGGAAAAATTGAGATCGGGTTCAGCTCGATGAGTGAACTCGATCGTCTCTACTCGATGATATTGCGCCGTACCGACACTTAAAGTTAAACGGACATTCCGGGCACACGGGATAGACCAGCCCATTTTTATCAGATATCAACTAATAACCATCAATATCAGGAGGCTTGGCAGATGAAATTTGGAAGTAGCAAATCGAACTATTACAGTGGCAGTGGCGGGTCAGACTCGCCCACGGACCTGCGGAGCTTTCTAGGCGAAGGGACCGATATCAATGGAGAGGTGAAGTTTACTGAGATAATGCGGGTCGATGCCTCGATCAGTGGGACAATCTCTTCCGATCAGGGCAGTCTGCTGGTGATGGAGAAAGGTCGAATCAAGGCAACCATCAATGTTGGTACGGTTGAGGTGAGCGGCATCGTCGAAGGAACTATCACTGCCAAGACTGCCGTTCGGCTTCATCCAACTGGAAGGGTATATGGTGATATCTACACGCCAACATTGATCATCGAGCAGGGTGCCCTTTTCGACGGAAAATGCCACATGCTGGACGGTAAGGAGCAGCGGAAACCAGTACCGGTTGACCAGTCGGCAGGGGCAGGCAAGGTCTGAACGCAATCTCAGGACTGAACGGTTTTACGTTGTAATTGTTGACCTGTAAGTGTTTACGTCGTTAATTAGCTTCTGTTCGTCGATT
Source organism: Acidobacteriota bacterium (assembly GCA_041182745.1). GTDB lineage: Bacteria > Acidobacteriota > Blastocatellia > RBC074 > RBC074 > CAIOZW01. Next base: position 1,081 of record JBEGMZ010000356.1, on the reverse strand, counting down.
GTAATGAGTTGTCTGTCAAGCATAACCAGTACTCCGTCGATGATCACGGTCTCGACGTTCGCGGGCTGGGCAGAGTAGACAATCGTTGAAATCGGGTCAGAGTGAGGAGTGGTCGGTAGCGATTGAAGATCGATAATCTGAAGGTCCGCGCGTTTTCCGGTCTCAAGGCTGCCAATTTCACTGGCGAGGCCAATCGCGCGGGCCCCACCGATCGTCGCCATCCGAATCACACTCGCCGCCGGCATGGCCTGCGGGCCGTGGTGCACCTTCTGCAGCAGGGCGGCGGTACGCATCTCGGTGAACATGTCAAGACGGTTATTGCAGGGGGCTCCGTCGGCCCCAAGCGAGACTTCGACGCCGGCTCTGATCATTTCTGTAATGCGGGCAACTCCAGAGCCGAGTTTGAGGTTTGACGATGGACAGTGCGCAACCTTCGTCCCCGTTGATCGGACTATTTCGATCTCGGCGTCATCAAGGTGGACACAATGCGCGAGGACGACATCCCTTCCGGTGAGACCATTGCGGTGGAGGTAGTCGATATTGCGGAGCCCGGTTTGCTTCTCCACCTCCGCAATTTCGCTCACGTTCTCTGAAGCGTGAGTGTGGATCAGCGCTCCGCATCGACGTGCAAGGATTGCCGTTTCGGATAACAGCTCCGGTGAGCAGCTAATGGCAAAACGAGGAGCAAAGCAGTACCGGATGCGGCCGTTGGCTCGCCCGTGCCACTTTCGGAACAGCCGGAGTGACTCTGCTAATGACTCGTCCGCATCCTCGTGGAGCTGGTCTGGGACTCCGTCACCCTGGTTCATCATGCACTTGCCGCTTGTGGCCCGAAATCCAGTTCGCTCAATCTCCTCAAAGACGGACTCAGTATGGTTGACCGACTCCATTGTCAGAGCACTGGTGGTGCCGCCCCGTATCATCTCGGCAATCCCAAGCCGCGCTGAAAGCGTCAGGCTCTCGGGTGTCAAGCCGGCCTCAAGTGGCCAGATTCGGTCTTTTAACCACTCGAGGAGCGAAAGATCATCGGCCGCGCCGCGAAATATTGTCTGGCAAAGATGAACGTGGGTTTGGACAAACC
>JBEGMZ010000355.1:0-17370 GCA_041182745.1 Acidobacteriota bacterium | reverse complement strand
CACTTACGGGTTCGCTTCGTCCGAAGCAGGTCGTCGACGTAAGCCCCCGGATTGCCGGACGCCTGACAGAGATGCTGGTCGACACCGGTTATCCGGTGGCGCAGGGGGCGCTGATCGCCGTGATCGAGGACGACGAGATCCGGCAGCAGCTTGAGCGCTCCAAGGCGGCACTGGCGGTGGTCGATGCCCAGATTGCGCAGCGTCAGGCGGAGTTGAACAACGCCAGGATCGAGCTTGAACGGCGCACGCAGCTGGTGGAGTCGGGAGTTCTTTCGCGAAATGAACTGGATACGCTCCAGATGCGCTATGCCGTCGCGCAGTCACAGCTTGAGTTGGCGCGGGCGCAGCGTCGTCAGTCCGAAGCCGAGCAGCGGGAGCTGACAATCCGGCAAGGGCAGACTCGGATCACCTCGCCAATTGCTGGAACGGTCGCCCGGCGTCACGTTACGATCGGGGCGATGGTCAGCTCGGCCAACCCGATCGTGACGGTGGTCAGCAACAGTCCGATGATCGTCGATGCGCAGGTTGCCGAACGCGAGGTGGCACGGATCAGGCGCGGGCAGGCGGTTGACGTGACGATTGACAGCCTGCCGGGAGAGGCGTTCACGGGACGGATTATGCGTATTTCGCCGACCCTCGACCCGCAGACACGCAATGGGATGGTTGAGATCGAGATCCCGAACCGTGGCGGAGCGCTGAAAGGGGAGATGTTTGCCCGGCTCCGCCTTAATCTTGGTACCAGCCGCCAGACGCTGCTTATTCCGCGAGATGCTCTCATCTACCGTGGCGACCAGCCGGGAGTCTTCACCATCGAAGAGGAGAAGGCGAAGTATGTTCCGCTTGAGACCGGACTGACCGCCGAGGATAAGGTCGAGGTACTCAAAGGGTTGAAGGAGGGCGAAGTGGTGATCACCCGGGGGTCAAATCTGCTCAAGGATGGTGACCGGGTACGGGTGATGGAGGCCAATGGCCGTGGCGCAACCCCGGCCGGAGCCACAGGTGGTTTGAACGAGCCCGGAGCCGCCGGAAAGCGGGGCGGGGGGACACCGGCGGAGACGTCGCCGGGTGGCGCGGGGCGGCGGTAGGCCGCCGTGGATTGCAAGCCGACAGTATTGTGAGTAGAGGTTATGAGTTTACCATCGGTATCAGTCCGGAGACCCATTACGGTCTATATGTTTATGTCGGTGATCATCCTTCTGGGATTGATCGCCTTTTCGCGCCTGCCGGTCGATCTTATGCCGGAGATCCAGAATCCGACGCTCACTGTCCGCGCCGATTACACTGGGGTGGCACCAGAGGAGGTTGAGAATCTGGTGACGCGGCCGCTTGAATCGGCGCTCAGTTCGGCGCCGGGTGTCTACCGCATCAGTTCGACCAGTTCCGAAGGGTCAAGTAATGTCCGCGTCCAGTTCAATTATGACGTCAACCTCGACGAGGCGGCGAATGAGATCAGAACGCGGGTCGACCGGGTGCGCGGAATGCTGCCGGAACAGGTTCAGCCCCCGACGATCTTCAAGTTCGATACTTCGCAGTTTCCGATAATGTTCCTTGCGGTCTCGGCCGATATGGACGCGCGGGAACTCCGCACGCTGCTCGAGAAGGACATTCAACCGCGAATTGAGCGGGTTCCCGGAGTCGCGGCGGTCGACATTCGCGGTGGTCTGCGGCGTGAGATTCAGGTTCGACTCCAGACCGAGAAGCTCCGATCCTACAATCTGTCGGTCAATCAGATCGTCAACATCCTCCGTGCCGAGAATCAGAACCGGCCGGTCGGACCGATGGAAGAGGGTAAGTTCGAGGTTCTCCTCCGCTCGCAGGGAGAGTTTCAGAATGTCGAGGAGATCCGTAATGTCGTTGTCACTTCACGCGGTGGAACCCCGATCTACCTGAAGGACGTCGCGACGATCGAGGATGGCCACGAGGAGATCCGTCAGATGGTCCGGATCGACGACAAGCCGGGCATCCGGTTCTCGATCCGCAAGCAGTCGGGGGCCAACACGGTCACGGTTGCCGAGAATGTGACAAAAGAGCTCGCAGAGATCGGTAAATTCTTCCCCGGCATCAAAATTCAGCCGATATTCGATTCGTCAAAGTTTATCACCCAGTCGATCAACAACCTGCGTGAGTCGGCGATCTCGGGCGGACTGCTGGCGATCCTGGCCCTGCTTCTCTTTCTGCGTAACATACGCAGCACACTGATTGTCGCAGCCTCAATCCCGATCACGATCATTGGCACCTTCATGCTGATGTACGCCGGTGGTTTCACGCTCAACACGATGTCCTTCGGTGCGCTGGCGCTGGGAGTAGGGATGATCGTTGACAACGCGATTGTGATCATCGAAAACATCTTCCGCCATCGCGAGCTCGGGTTATCGCACGAGGAGGCGGCAATCACCGGAACGAGCGAGGTGACGACGGCCATCATTGCCTCGACGTTGACCTCGGTTGCCGTCTTTGTGCCGCTGATCTTTCTGACCGGCATGACCGGGGTCATGTTCAAGCAGCTTGCCTATATCGTCGCTTTCTCTCAGGTCTTCTCGCTGGTGATCGGGTTGATGCTGGTACCGGTGCTTTGTGCGAAGTATCTGCGCGTCAAGCCACCTGATGAGAAACGCCATCCACTGCTCAATCACATTGTCACCTTTACCGGGCGCTGGCTCGACGCACTGGATGAGAGCTACCAGCGGGCGATAAGCTGGTCACTCAATCACCGGAAGACGGTCGTCATTGGAGCCGTGCTGCTCTTTGCCGGAGCGGTCTCGCTGATCCCCTTCATCGGTTTTGAGATGATGCCCGAGACAGACGAGGGCGAGATCAGAGTCAACGTCGAGCTTGCCGCCGGTACCCGGATTGAGGTGACCGACGAGCTGACCCGGAAGCTGGAAGCAATCGTTCGCCGTGAGATTCCGGAGATGCGCAGTATGCTGACGGAGGTCGGTGGGGGTGGCTGGATGTCATCCTCAACTCACACCTCCGAGCTTCGTATCATGCTCGCGTCCCACGAGCAACGGCAGCGCTCGACCTTTGAGATTGTCAACGCGATCAGGCCGAAGTTGATGATTCAGCCCGGCATGATCGTTCGTGCCCGCTCAAGCAGCAGTAACTTCGCCCAGCGGATGGGAAATTCCACCGGAGATCGCCTGTCAGTCGAGATCCGTGGTTTTGACATGCTTACGGCAGCCGATGTCGCCCGACGGGTAAAAGACATTATGGACACGGTTCCCGGAATCACCGACTCACAGGTGAGCCGTCGTGAAGGCATGCCTGAGATGGTGATCCAGGTTGACCGTGCGAAGGCGGCTTCGCTTGGCATCAACGCCTCCGATGTTGCCAACACCCTCGAGACGGTGATCGGCGGACGCCGGGCCAGCCAGTTCCGCCAGGAGGGTGAAGAGTTCGACATCCTGGTTCGTCTCAGCGAGGAGCAGCGCGCGAACATCGGACAGCTTCGTGATGTCACGGTCCTTACACCAGGTGGTCAGAATGTGCCAATTGGTGATCTGGTCAGCATGGTGCGGCGCGAAGGGCCGGTCTCGATCGAGCGGCAGGACCAGGAACGACTCGTCCGCGTCTCGGCCGGATTTGCCAATCGCGATATGGGCTCGATCATGCGAGATATCGACACCCGACTCCAGGGGTTCAACCTGCCGTCCGGCTTCTCTTTCAACTACGGTACCGAGTATGAAGAGCAGCAGCGCTCATTCCGGGAACTGCTCTTCTGCCTTATTGTTGCGATCATTCTGGTCTACATGGTTATGGCCTCCGAGTTCGAGTCCCTCCGTGATCCACTGATCATTCTATTTTCGATACCGCTGGCGGCGATTGGAGTCAGCCTGGCGCTCTTCCTGACAAAGACGACCTTCAACATGCAGGCGTTCATTGGAGCGATTCTGCTGGCGGGAATCGCCGTCAACAACGCAATCGTGCTGATCGACTACACAAACCTTCTCCGCTACCGGGATAATCTCAGTCTTCGCCACGCGGTCGAACTGGCCGGAAGAACAAGGCTGCGGCCGATTCTGATGACGACCCTGACTTCAATCCTTGGGCTCGTGCCGATGTCGCTCGGGATTGGCGAGGGTGCGGAGGTGCAGGCTCCCATGGCCCGCGTCGTCATCGGAGGCATGCTTACCTCGACCCTGATCACTCTTCTCTTCATTCCGACCATCTACACGATCATTGAGGAGCGTGGTGAGAAGGAGTCCGTAACAGAACCAATTGTCGATGGGATGCCCGAACCGCTCCGGCCGCTTGGCACGATCGGCGCTGATTGATGTAACGCACTGCGGTAACTTTCGGAGCCTGGAAAGTCAGGGTAGTCTTGTCCTCCCTGATTCCAGGCTCTCCGTTTTAGTTGGTAGTGAAAAACAGAGAACTTGACCTGAATCTTTTACCATGTGATTATCTCGTCTTTACCGGTAGCGCCGAGGAGGTTGAGGGCGCAAACCGTCTCTGTCCGGTACAGACCAGAAGCTCTCTCAGAGGAGACCATAAATAATAATGAGTTCGCTGGAAACCCCACCCGGCGCTCCGCTTGAGGAGGCGTCGGAACGGTCCAATTTCATTCGGGACATCATCATTGAGGATATTCGTTCGGGACGGCACGAGGGTCGCGTGCAGACGCGCTTTCCGCCCGAGCCAAACGGCTATCTGCACATCGGACACGCCAAGGCGATCTGTCTCGACTTCGGGCTCGCAGCTGAATTTGGCGGGAAGTGCAATCTCCGTTTTGACGATACCAATCCTTCTAAGGAGGAGACAGAGTATGTCGAGGCGATCAAGCAGGATGTGGCCTGGCTTGGATTCAAATGGGATGGTCTCTTCTACGCCTCAGACTATTTTTCGCAGCTCTATCAGTGGGCAGTCCAGCTGATCAGGGATGGCAAGGCCTTTGTTTGCGACCTCAGTGCAGAGGAGATTCGTCAGTACCGTGGAACCCTGACCGAACCTGGAAAGGAGAGCCCCTACCGGAATCGGTCGATTGCGGAGAATCTTGACCTCTTCGAGCGGATGAAGAATGGTGAATTTCCGGATGGTTCGCGGACTTTACGTGCGAAGATCGACATGTCGTCGCCGAATCTCAATTTTCGTGACCCCGTGATGTATCGGATTCTCCATATGGAGCATCACCGGACAGGGAACGACTGGTGCATCTATCCGATGTACGACTACGCGCACGGTCAGTCAGACTCAATCGAGCGGGTGACGCACTCGATCTGCACGCTTGAATTCGACAATAACCGTCCACTCTACAACTGGTTTATCGAGCAGTTAGGGATCTTTCCCTCCCGTCAATACGAATTCGACCGACTGAGTGTCACCTATACCCTGCTGAGCAAGCGCAAGTTGCTCAAGCTGGTGCAGGATGGGCACGTCACAGGCTGGGATGATCCGCGCATGCCAACCCTGTCCGGGATGCGAAGGCGTGGTTATACTCCGGAAGCGATCCGGACATTCTGTGCCAACATCGGTGTCTCAAAGACGAATGGCGTAACCCAGCTCGCCCACCTCGAGTATTTCCTGCGCGAGGATCTTAACCGGCATGCGTTGCGAGTCAGCGCGGTGCTCAACCCGCTGCGGGTAGTGATTGAGAACTACCCCGACGACCTCGTCGAGCAGATGGAGGCGGTCAATAATCCGGAGGATCCAGCCGCCGGAACAAGGATGGTTCCTTTCTCAAAGATTCTCTACATCGAGCAGGAGGATTTCCGCGAGGATCCGCCGAAGCAGTTCTATCGGCTCGCGCCGGGACGCGAAGTCCGATTGCGATATGGCTATCTGATCACCTGCCGTGAAGCGGTTAAGGATGCGCTCGGGAATGTTGTCGAGCTGCGGTGTACCTACGACCCGGAGACACGGGGTGGAAACACTCCGGATGGGCGGAAGGTCAAGTCGACTATCCACTGGGTGTCGGCAGCCCACGCAATTGACGCCGAGGTTCGACTTTACGATACGCTCTTCACCAAAGAGGATCCGAGCGAAGTCGAAGAGGGGGCTGATTTCACTGCCAATCTCAACCCAAATTCTCTGCAGGTTCTGACCGGTTGCAAGGTTGAGCCAGGGCTGCGTGATGCCGTTCCCGGAACGCGTTACCAGTTTGAGCGGATGGGGTATTTCTGTGTTGATCGCGACTCTGAGGCTGGAGCTCCAGTCTTCAACCGAACAATTACCCTCAAGGACACCTGGGCCCGGATTGAGCAGAAGAGTCGAAACAGCAGTCGTCCGTAGAGATCTGATCAGACCCGCTGGCCGTATTTTTGAATCAGACCAACAGACCAGACCATAAGAAACGAGGTATTAAGATGAGCAACTCCATCACACGGCGCCAGTTTGTGGCGTCATCGATCGTCTCCGGAGCCAGTTTGACGATGGCGACCGGGAGCAGTCTTCGGGCGCAGTCGGCATCCGACAAGGTAGTGATCGCGGTGGCGGGTGTTCGCATGGGTGAGCCGGGGTTTAGTGGCCGGGGACCAGAACTGATCCAGAAGTTTGCCGGAGTTCCGGGCGTTGAGATCAGGTACGTGGTCGATGTTGACAGCCGCTCGCTTGGGCCGGCAGCGGCATTTACAGAGAAGAAGACTGGCCGGCTGCCAAAGACGGAGACCGATTTCCGCCGTGTCCTCGACGACAAGGATGTCAATGCGTTGCTGATTGCGACGCCGGATCACTGGCATGCGCCGATGGCGATCCTCGCCGCAAAGGCCGGTAAGGATGTCTACCTCGAGAAGCCCTGCAGCCACAACCCGCGCGAAGGTGAGATGGTGGTCGCGGCAGCAGCGAAGTATAAGCGGGTGATCCAGATGGGGAACCAGCGCCGGTCGATCGGGAATGTGCAGCAGATGATCCAGGAACTCCAGGGAGGAGTGATTGGAAAGGTCTTCCTGGCAAACTGTTTCTACGCCCGGCGGCGACAGCCGATCGGTTTTGGTAAAAAGATCGCGCCGCCTTCCGAGCTTAACTGGGACCTCTGGCAGGGACCAGCGCCACGGATGGCATATCGAGATAACCTTCATCCCTACAACTGGCACTGGTTCTGGAACTGGGGAACCGGAGAGGCGCTCAATAATGGAACCCATCTGCTGGACGTTGCCCGGTGGGGGCTGAATGTCCGGCTGCCAAAGCGGGTCAACTCGATGGGAGGTCGCTGGCACGACGTCGGTCTTGACGACTGGGAGTGCCCCGACACCCAGGAGATCCAGCTCGAGTTCGAGGGAGGACAGGGAATAACCTGGTTCGGACGCTCGACCAGTACCTATGGTGCACCAGGTTACAAGTCCAATGGCATCATCTTCCTCGGCAGCAAGGGGACGATCGATTACGATGGCAGCGTCAGTTACACCGTTTACGATCTGAACAACAAGCCGGTCAAGAAGGTGACCTCCGAGCGAAGGACAGACCTGGCCAATAGCGGGGATCCGGGGCTTGGTGATAACCACGCCGACAACTTTATCGATACGATTCGCGGCAAGGCGAAGCTGAACGCCCCCATCGCGGAGGGGCACATCAGCACTCTCCTCGCCCAGCTCGGCAACATCTCGCATCGCGTTGGGAGATCGCTCAATACCAATCCGGCCAACGGGCACATTATAGGAGATACCGAGGCGATGAAGCTCTGGTCGCGTGAATATGAGAAAGGCTGGGAGCCGAAAGTCTGATATTCAGTCGGATATCGAAGCTACGGAAGCGATGATAGATCAACAGGGGGACGCTGGTTCGGTACCAGCGTCCCCCGTTCTTCAGGGAGGAGTCGTGAGAAAGACGATTGTCCGGGGGTGGATGGTGCTGGTGTTTGCACTTCTGGCGATCACACCCGAGGTCACGGTTGCGCAGCCGGTTCGTCACGTGGTGGTGATAGGGATCGACGGAATGGGAGCGGAAGGAGTCGCGCGCGTCGATCCGCCTGTACTGCGTCGGTTGCGAGAGCAGGGAGCCTGGACGCTCAAGGGGCGGGCGGTCATTCCAACGGTCAGTGCTCCGAACTGGGCTTCAATGATCATGGGCGCTGGACCGGCGCAACACGGTGTGACGTCGAACGATTGGCGGGCCGACAGCTTTGAGATCGCGCCAGTCTGTACCGGCAGTGAAAAGATCTTTCCGACCATCTTCGGTCTTCTTCGCCAGCAGCGGGCGACGGCAGTAATCGGGATCTTTCACGATTGGGAAGGTTTCGGCCACCTCTTTGAGCGGAAGGCGGCCAACGTAATTGTCGACGCGGCCTCACCCATCGATGCGATCGCTCGTGCCGGAGAGTTTATGGTCGCAAGGCGTCCGGATCTGACATTCATCCACCTGGATGATGTTGACCACGCCGGCCATAATCACGGCTGGCTCTCACCTCAGTATGACGCCGCCATTCGCGAAGCTGACCGGATGGTCGGTGAACTGATCGCCCGGCTGGAGAAGGCCGATCTGCTCAAACAGACCGCCATTCTGGTCACGGCCGATCACGGCGGGAAGGGCACGAAGCACGGAGGGTTGACGATGAGCGAGATCGAAATTCCCTGGATTCTCAGTGCTCCCGGTATCAGGCGCGGCGAAATCACGAAGCCGGTCAACACCTATGACACAGCGGCAACGCTCGCCCGTCTGCTTGGAATAAACCCACCGGCCTGCTGGATTGGTCGATCAGTTATCGATTGAACTGCCACGAGGCGGCAGTGGCAAGATCTGACCACTGCCACCTCGAAGCGACCGCTCAGACTGCCAGCTTCCAGGGGGCGCGGTAGTTGGCTTTGAGCATCGGTTTGACGTTCTCCTGTCTGACTGTCCAATTCTTCTCATCCCAGTCGAGCCAGGTCTTTGAGCGCATCGACAGATTCGCAAGGATGCAGGCCGTCGATGAGCGGACACAGGTCTCGATGTCGCTGATCGGTTTCTCCCGCGATTGGATGCAGTCGATGAAGTTCTTCCAGTGCGGTTCGTTCATCGCGTTCATCTCTTTGTCATTCTCGAAAGTGAGCGGCTCGACGGTCGATTTGGCGTTTGGAATGAGCCAGCACCCTCCCCGCCGCACAACCAGTGTCGCCTCAGTGCCGTGAATCGAGGTCGCCGCACCGTGACCGAACTGAGGCATCGGATTGGCTGTCCGACTCTCGTAGGTCAGCAGAAACTTTGGATAGCGAAAAGTGGCCATCAGGCTGTCCGGGGTGTCGGTGTTGTCGTCGACAAATAGTTTATCACCCATGGCTGAGATGGCAGTTGGCATTGGTTCGCCGAGGCACTGGTGGGCCGGGTCGATCAGGTGGACGCCCCAGTCGGTCATCGCTCCGCCAGCATAATCCCAAAAGTAGCGGAAGGTTGGAAACGTCGTCACTCCCACCCCCCAGCGATTGAGATTGAAGGGAACCTTTGGCGCTGGTCCAAGCCAGAGGTCCCAGTCCAGTCCCTCCGGAACCGGCCCATCCACCGGACGTCCCCATCCCGCCTTCTTTACCGCACCGGCCTGCCAGGTGTGAACGAAAGTAACTTCGCCAAGCACACCACTTTTGACGATCTCGGCCGCCTTCCTGAAGTAGCCACCGGAGCGCTGCATGGTTCCCGCCTGGACAACCCGTCTGTACTTGCGAGCCGCCTCGACCATCAGTCGACCCTCTTCAACATAGACTGAAGCCGGCTTCTCAACGAAGACATCCTTGTTCGCCTTGCAGGCCTCAATTGTCATATAGGCGTGCCAGTGGTCAGGTGTCGAGATGCAGACGGCGTCGATCGACTTGTCGGCGAGGATATCGCGAAAGTCGTGCACTGCCTTGACCGTCACTCCTCCTTTGGCCGCATTGGCAACCGCACGCTCAAGGTGCGGTTTATAGACGTCACAGACAGCAACCGGCTGAACCTGCTCCGGAAACTGCATGGCATGACGAAGATTGCTTGTTCCCATTGCGCCAAGCCCGATGTGGGCGACGGAGATTCGCGCGTTTGCACCCCTGACCCGTCCCGTAAAGAGCGACGTCGTCAGAGCCGCTGCTCCGCCTTTCAAGATGCCTCTTCTGTCGATCATGTTCTGCCCTCAGATGATTGGTTTGACCACGATTGGTGGAGACCCCTGGAGATCCCGATCCTATCCTGCTTTGGATGGCTGCGATATTATTGCGACTTGATCGGACTTTCAACCATTCAGAGGACTATTCAGTCACGGCGTGATCTGTTCCATTCATCCCCCGAAAACTGCCATTCGTCGAAAATCCGTTTGCCGCGATCTTGATAATAGTTATGCTGCATCCTTTGATATGACATATTTAATGAGATCTGCAAGGGGTCTAATGACATCTGCAAGGGAGAAGAAGAGGTGAAAGTTATGAGCAACTGTCGGGAGATTGCGAGTTCGGTGATCGTGGTTGTGATGGCGGTCCTCAGTCTGCTGGTCACAAGCCGAATCGAGGTGGCCGGCCAGGCGCAGAGCGGAGAGCTGCGTGGGCGGGTTCGGCTCGCCGTTGGGGGCGACCCGGTCCACAATGCCCGGGTGACGATAATCCAGCTCCAAAGGTCGACGGAGACGGAGACCGATGGAACCTACATCTTTCGGGATCTGCCCCCTGGTCGCTACGATGTGTCGGCAACGCTCGAGCGGCTACCCGATATGATCTTTCGGGTCGAAGTAGTGGCCGGATCAACCGCAACCGCCGACTTCGATTTCCGACTGGACACGCTGCGCGAGCAGGTGACCGTCACGGCCTCTGGTCGGCAGGAGACGACGCTCAATGCGATGGCCTCAGTCAACGTAATTGGCTCGATCGATCTGGCTCGACGAAATGCGATCAGCCTTGGTGAGGCGCTGGAGAATGAGCTGGGGGTAGCCAAGCGAAGCTTTGGGCCTGGCAATTCCCGCCCAGTCATCCGCGGATTTGACGGCGATCGAGTCCTGGTACTGCAGGAAGGGGTCGGTATCGGAGGTCTCGGCTTTCAGTCGGGTGACCACGCCGAGCCACTCGATCTGCTCTCCCAGGACCGGGTCGAAGTTGTGAAGGGCCCGGCAACCCTGCTCTATGGCAGCAACGCGATTGGCGGAGTGGTCAATGCCATCAGCGGCCACGAGGAGGCACACCCCGGGGTGCGGGGCTACCTCACCACTCTCGGCTCCACCACCAACGATCAGTTTGGCGGGAGTGCCGGAGTTGAGCTTGGTACCGAGCGCTGGCTCCTTTGGGCCAACGGTGGAGGCCAGCGGGCCGGCAATTACCGGACCCCGATCGGGACGATCGATAACTCATTTGCCCGCACCGGCAACGGATCAGGCGGAATCGGATACTTTGGCGGGAAGGGCTTTCTGAGCCTCAACTACACCTTCGATGGCCGCAACTATGGCATCCCGTACGAGGAAGAGGAAGAGCACGAGGAGGAGGAAGAGGAAGAAGAGGAGGGCCACCACGGACCGGTACGACTCAACCCGCGCCGGAGCAGCCTTCAGCTCCGGGGCGGCCTCCAGGATCTCGCCGGGGCGATCAGCGGTGGTAACTTCACGCTTCAGTACAACAACTATCAGCACTCGGAGATCGAGATCGAGACCCAGGAGGTCGGAACCCGGTTCAAGAACCGTTCATTCCTCTACCGCGCGGTCTTCGATCAGCAGAAGGTGGGGCGGCTCTCCGGCAGCTTCGGCTTTTCGGGACTCCATCGTGATTTCAAGTCGACGGGCGAGGAGGCGCTGGCCCCGGCGACCAGTCACAACAACTTCTCCACCTTTGGCCTCCAAACCATCAGCTTTGATCGTGTCGCGCTCCAGTTTGGCGGTCGGCTCGAGCGGAACGCCTACCGTCCCGATGGTCTGCGCGAGCGCTCCTTCACCGGCTTCTCCGGATCGACAGGTCTCCGGGTCGGACTTGGCGGCAGTAACGTTCTGGTCGCCAACTACACCCACAGTTACCGGGCGCCGGCCCTCGAAGAGCTCTACAACAATGGCCCGCACGCCGGCAATCTGACCTACGAGGTTGGCAATGACAGCCTTTCACGTGAGCGGGCTGATGGTGTCGACCTCTCCCTGCGCCACAGCTCGGGCCGGATGCGCGCCGAAGCCAACTACTTCTATTACTCGATGCGTGACTTTGTCTATCTTGCCTCGACCGGAGAGGTGGAGGATGGTCTTGTCAAGGCGAGGTTTGCGCAGGGCAACAGCCGGTTCACCGGCGTCGAGGGGCGTCTCGATCTTGGGATAACCTCGAATCTCTGGTTGCTCTCAAGTATCGATTATGTCAATGCTGAACTGTCGGCTGGCTCGACCCCGTTGCCGCGGATTCCCCCCTTCCGGGCACGGGTTGGATTTGAGGCCTTCTTCAACCGCTTCCGGCTCAATCCGGAACTGATCATGGCTCGTGACCAGTCTCGGATCTTCACGACCGAGACTCCGACCGCCGGTTACGGGACTATTAACCTGAACGCCTCTTACACCGTCGCTGGCAAGCACGTCGCCCACGTCTTCTCAGTCAACGGGTTCAATCTCAATAACAAGCTCTACCGTAACCACCTCTCCTTCATCAAGGAGTTTGCACCGGAGATCGGGCGCGGAGTTCGGGCGAGCTACACGATCAGATTCTACTGATTCCGGGATCCAGCATCAGCGAGGTCCATTGGCTTTCTCAGGCCAATGGACCTTCGTACTTTGTGGGTGGCTGAACGCTAACTGTGGCCACGCGAGGTGGCACTAGCGAAACGTTGAACGGCGAGGGCGTCGACCGCGTCAGGTTACGTCAAGCTACTTCAACGATTTGAGATGGTCGAAGCCGACCATCTGCCGTCGCTCTTCATCCCACAGTCGCAGCGAGGCACACTGCAGGCTGCGAAGAATCCCGAAAGTCGTCACATTTCTGAAGAGAGGTGTCTCTTCGTGACAGCGTTGCAGGTTGTAGTTTGGGACCCGCGGACTCAGGTGATGGATATGATGGAATCCGATGTTGCCGGTGAACCACTGCAATATCGCGGGCAGCTTATAGTACGAGCTGCCGTAGAGAGCCGAGGTGGCATAGTCCCACTCCGATGAGTCCCGCCAGTAGCTATGCTCAAACTGATGCTGGACGTAGAAGAGCCAGATGCCAAGACTGCCGCTGATAATGAAGGTTGGAACGTAGATGAGAGCGAGGGACTTCCATCCGATCACCATCGACCAGCCAACGATCTGAGTCAGAATCGCAAGATTGGTCAGGTGGACGCTCCTTGCTTCCCGTCGACCTGCTTTGGAGTCCACAAACCGCGAAGCAAGACCAAAGACATAGATTGGGCCCAGTAAAAACATGACCACCGGATTGCGGTAGGCGGCATAACAGAACTTCTTCCATCGAGACAGGGCCAGATATTCTCGAACCGTGATGGTATCAACGTCACCGATTCCACGTCGAGACAGATTGCCGGATGTCGCGTGATGAATCGAATGCTGATGCCGCCACTGGTAGTACGGGATGACGGATATGAAACTGCAGAGGGTTCCGACGATATCGTTTGCCCGCGTCGATGAGAAGAAAGAGCCGTGACCGCAGTCATGCTGGATGATGAAATTCCGGACGATGAAGCCCGCCGTTGGAAACGCCAGCAGCAGTGTCAGCCAGTAGCTGTACGACAGACTTCGGTACATTGCATAGTACATCAGAAAGAGAGGGATGATCGTGTTGACCAGCTGCCAGATTGCCCGTCCCGTGGCCGGGGATTGAAATGGTGAGACCATCTCCTGCCAGCTTGGTGGGGGCGGGGTTGCCTTCATTACCGTTGAATCGAGTTTCATTCTTTCTCTCCTGAGATACAAGCCATCGCATATTTAACCCGGACAATCCTGCTATTTACTTACCGGGATCTGATCAGCCAACAGTTCGGCCAATCAGATCGTATTCGACGCACCAACTCCCCACAACACCCGAGGTTGGCGGAGAGGAGGATTGAGGGCGATATTACGAAACTATTACATTAAATGAGTGCCTGGCCTCGTTCGACGTGAGGTCGGGTGGCCGCGAAAATGCCGGCTATCCGCTGAAATAGAGGTAGGCCAGCAGAATGAGAAGCAGCACCACCAGAGACGAGACGACATCGACCCGGTTCCAGCTCTGTCGACTTGCCAGACGATCCCCGGCCGACTCTGTGCCAAAGGTGAGCCCCCGAATCGAGGACTCTGGCGGGGGTGCGGTCAGGTAGCTGACCCCAATCATCACAATCACGCTGACGAGGAAGATGAGCAGACTGTAGTATTGAAAGTAGATGTTGTTCACAATCCAGAGGAATGAACCACTGACATAGCCCTCTTCAAAACCTGCGAGCCGAAGACTGACCGGGGTGTCGACCGCCAGGCGAAATGCTCCGAGGACGAAGCCGACGAGGAGGGCGGCCAGACAGCCCTTCGAATTGAGTCGCTTAAAGAAGACGCCGAAGAAGAAGACGACAAAGATTGGCGGTGCGAGGTAGCCCTGTACTCCCTGAAGGTAGTCGTACAGTCCGCGTGATCCACGGATGACCGGGATCCACGCCAGCGCGATCAAAACCAGGATGATTGTCGCCACTCGTCCGATCCAGACCAGTCGGGCCTGTGAGGCCTGCGGCCGGAGCTTTTGATAAAAGTCCATTGTGAAGAGGGTTGAGCTGGCGTTGAAAGCTCCGGCCAATGAACTCATCAGAGCCGCCAACAGCCCGGCCACCACCAGCCCTCGAATCCCGGATGGCAGAATATGTTGCACCATCAGGGGGAATGAAGCCTGAGCCCGTTCAGGAATTGGATTCCCACTGGCGTCAACCAGCGAAGCCAGCGCCGCCACCTTGCCACTTTTTGCCAGCGCGAGGCAGATCAGCCCTGGGATGATGAAGATAAATACCGGAAGCAGCTTCAGAAAGGCCGCGAAGATGGTCCCACGCCGGGCCTCCCTCTCACTTGACGCCCCAAGGGCTCGCTGGACGATATACTGATCGGTGCACCAGTACCAGAGTCCCACAATCGGAGCGCAGAAGAGCATCCCGAGCCACGGATAGTTGCCGTTGAAGTACCAGGCCATCCGCTCAGGCTCGCGCACCGGTGCCCAGGTTCCTTCAACTCCCGCTGGAACGATCGGTTTCCAGAGATTGAACATCTCCGGATCGAGTGCTGCGCGGAGCTCATTCCACCCCCCGATCTTCATCAGTCCAAAGACTGTAATCAGGGTTGAACCAAGAATCAGAATGATCGTCTGCGCCGCTTCGGTGTAGGCCACCGCCCGCATCCCTCCCAGAATCGTGTAGGCCCCAGTGATCAGAATGACGGTGACCGAGCCGATCCAGAAGCTGTCGAGATTGACTTCACCGATTCGCAGGCTGACGTCAGGCAGGAGGGAGGCAAAGACGACTCCACCGGCAAAGATACCAACTGCCATCTTTGTCAACACATAGGCGACCAGAGAGATGATCGAGAGAACCCAGCGTGCGGTTGCAGAGAATCTCATCTCGAGGAATTCAGGCATGGTGAAGACTTTAGATCGAACGTAGAACGGGATCAGCACCCACCCGAGAACCAGCAGACACCAGGCGTGCAGCTCGTAGTGGGCGAGAGCGACGCCACTGGTTGCTCCCGAACCGGCGAGGCCGACAACGTGCTCCGAACCGATGTTTGAGGCAAAGATTGAGGCTCCAACAACGAACCAGCCAAGGTTGCGCCCGGCAAGGAAATAGTCGTCAGTTGTATCCTTGCCTTTCAGTATGACCCACCAGGCGATACCGAGCAGGATCGAAAAGTAGACACCAATCGCCAGCCAGTCGAGATTCGTCATTGTTTGTGATCCTCAGCGTTATCGATTAATTGTCGTAAATCAGTCGTAAATCACTCATCGACCGGATGTCGGGACACTCCGGTTCACTTCTCGAGGTTCCTCTGTCAGTATCCGCAACCGGAAAGGCAGACAGCTCCTCCCTCATCTGCACACATTGTCGCGAAGAGGCGGACAGTCGGATCTGTCTTGTTTACATCTGTCTTGCAGGTTCAGTCGTCACTGATGCAGAACGACGCTGAGAGTTTACGCCAATTGCCGTCGTCTGCAAGGGCGTCGAGATGTTTTCAAAGGGTTTACAAAAAGTGGGTCTTGAAGGATGATCAGGTTCAGATCAACCTGATGCGTGGCCGTCCCGGCATTCGGCGAAGTGGTCGGATGTTCGGTTGACACCCGGAATGCCCTGTCGGCGTCAGCAGAGCTGCCCGCAGGATTACCCGCATGATTAATCGATGCGGCTGCGAGTTACATCTATCCATTCAGAATTAGCGGGAGGTGACATGAAGCGAAGAACAGTCGTCCAGGCTCTGACCGGAGGAGCCATTGGCGGGCTCAGTCAGCCGTGGAGTGAGCCGCATCTTCTGGCGGCGGGCTCTGAACCGGCAGCGGGTGAAGTTGAGATTCCACGCCGTGTCTTTGGCAAAACCGGTGTCAGTCTCTCGGTGATCGGGTTGGCGAGCGGACGCTTTCATCTTACCGGTTCCGATAACGACGCCATTGCCCTTACCCGGCGTGCGGTCGACCTTGGGATCAACTATTTTGATACCGCTCATACATACTGGGGAGGTCATTCCGAGGAGATCTACGGCGTGGCGTTGAAACGCTCGCGCAAGAACGTCTTCATCACGACGAAGAGCAACAAACGGACAAGGCAGGGTGCAGAGGAGGATCTGGCGGTCTCCCTGCGAAAGCTTCAGACTGACTACCTTGATCTCTGGCAGGTGCACGAAATTCAGACCATGGCCGAAGTGGAGACCGTCTTCGGACCGGGTGGGGCGATCGAGGCCTTTGAGGCCGCCAAAAAGGCTGGGAAGGCTCGTTTTATCGGATTTACCGGCCACCATGATCCGGCGATCCACCTTGAGATGCTGCGGCGTTATGACAAATGGGACACCATTCTGATGCCGCTCCACATTGCGGATCCGCTCTACCTCAGCTTTGAAAAACAGGTTCTTCCGGTGGCAATTGAGCGGGGGATGGGGATTCAGGGAATGAAGAACTTTGGCAATGCCAAACTTCTTTCCGTCTTCAGTGTACGCGAGTGCCTGAGCTATGTGCTGAGCCTGCCGATCCACTGCACGGCCATCGGCTGCACGACCATTGGCCAGCTCGAGGACGATGTCCGAATCGTGCGGTCGTTCCAGCCCTACGGCGATGAGCAGCTCGCAAGCCTCCGCAAGCGGGCCGAGCGGGTCAAAGGGCCACTCCTCGAAGACTGGAAGAGAAACACTGACGCTCGCCTCTCCCGGCTTCATCGCACCGAATATATCGGCGGTTAGTTCTCTCATCTGACTTGTCCGAACAGATTTAGGTTATTAGTTGATGAGTTCAATCAGATTCCTGTTCGTCCTCGCTCTGCTGCTGGCTCTGGCCTGCCTGCCGGTTGAATGCCAGGATCGGGCGGCTCCGGTCTCACGACCGGAGATTCTTGAGCTACTCAGAGCGGGTC
>JBEGMZ010000354.1:0-6453 GCA_041182745.1 Acidobacteriota bacterium | reverse complement strand
CTTCTGAACTGATCCGCCACCGGCTCGGCTGGAAGCCCCTCATCTCCCTCGAAGACGGCCTCCGTCTTACCTTCGAATGGTATCGTCAGCACCAGCTCCTTCTTCCCGGTAACCTCCCCCGCCACTGAACCCTTCATCCGTCTCTGGCCGTCCCTCAAGCCCCCCAGTTGACCCGTCTCCCATCCCGCTCTTTCTGTTACTCTTCATCACTTGTTTTCAACTTTAATCTTCTCACCTCTGACCTCATCCTTTCTTTTCTTACCTTTACGTGCCGGATGGATCGAAAGAGACACACTTTTGTGACAGATAGATAACACGAAAAACATAATTGTGACCTATTTTGCAAAAGATTCTGGAAAGAAAGATCCCCGCCCAGATCTCCCCGAAGTTCACTTTACTATTCAGGCCATCACTGGAGTGTCTTCACATTCGGATGGTGTCCGGATAGATCTGGACTTGTCGGTTTCAAGGTAATACGCAGTTTCATAAACACCGATAATTGGTCGTAAAAGTCAGCGTAGTCCTAAGCAGGATCGTGGGAGGAAGCAACGATGAGAGTCACAAGTAGAAGTCTCCTCATAGTCGCCATATTTGTAGGAATTTTCGTCTTGAGCGGGTCAGCGGGTGCACAGGGCACCAATGACCCGGTCGATAAGACCTACATTATCGGTGACGGCCAGACGAAGATCGATATGAGTCAGGCCTTCTGGAAGCAGACGTATATCAACAATGGCATTCTTCTGGGCAGCATAGGAAGTGCAAGCCTGCGAACGCAGTCGTGGCGGTTTCCGGTGGTGGCCGGTGCCATCGATCGGGTGCAGGTGATTGGAGAGATCAACCACACCGGGGGGCTCTTTCTGCAGAAGGAGATCCCGGGTATCGGAACCATTCGGGTCTCGGTCGTGAGCCTGACGGTGGATCTGACGCAGTCACCGGCGGTGCTGACCGGACTCCTGATCTTCAGCGACAGTTACCAGACGTTGAATACCGGCAGCAACTATGGTCGGGTGAATATCGCTGAGCTTTCGCTCCCGCCCTCGATGGCTCCACCGATCAAGGAAGAGCCGTTCAAAACCATCTACAAACAGGATATTAACGCCGTCATTCACGCCGATCTGGCGGGACTGCTCAACCTTGTCTTCAACACGACCAGCTTCTCAGCTGGAGACAGCATTGGGTCGGTCTCCTTCTTTCTGGTCGGAGTGCCCTCGCGCGAACACCTGGTGGAAGACTTCATCTTCCGTTATTGACAGTGACCGGGCCGGAATCAGGCCGGCGAGTCTATCCTCCTCGGAATTACTGCGTTTACGTTTGACGAACAGGCGGGAAGAATCCATTCTTTAGTGGATTCTTCCCGCCTGTTTTCTTTATGGCTGCAAACTGAAGAATTCATATCACTCAAACATTGGGATAATCAGGAGGCCTATGAACCAGAAAAGACGAGAATTGCTGCAACAGGCGCTGGGAGCCGGAGTCGTGACCGCCATTCCGGATGGCAGTCTACCGGTGACTGGCAGGGTGTCCGGGATGGTGGCGGAAAGTCCGCGGATCAGGATCGGGGTTTCCACCTACTCATACTGGCATTTTGACAAGGTGAAGTACCCGATCGAGAAGGTGATCGAGAACGCCGGGCGGCTCGGTTTTGACGGGGTGGAGATCCTGCACCGGCAGATGGAGAGCGAGGATCGAAAGTATGTGAACAACCTGAAAAGAATGGCCTTTTCGCTTGGGCTCGACCTCTTCTTCCTATCGATACACCAGAACTTCGTCTCGCCGGACGCCGCGAAGCGAAAAGAGAATATCGATCACACAAAACGGTGTATCGATCTGGCGGTGCAGCTGGGGTGTCCGGCGATCAGGCTCAATTCGGGGCGCTGGGGGACGATTCCCGACTTCCAGAAGATGCTCGACGCCGGGGGGAAAGAGGATCCGTTGCCGGGGTTTACGGACGATGACGCCTTTAAGTGGTGTATCGATTCGATCAACCAGTGCCTGCCCCACACCGAACAGGCGGGAGTGGTGCTGGCGCTGGAGAACCACTGGGGACTGACGACCCAGGTCGACGGACTGCTCAAAATCTACCATGGCGTCAACTCGCCGTGGCTCTCGATAAACCTCGACACCGGCAACTTCGTCGGCGATCCCTATTCGCAACTTGAGCGGCTGGCCCCGCACGCAATGGTCGTTCAGGCAAAGACCTACTATGGTGGTGGCCACTACTACACCCGGGAGCTCGACTACACAAAGATCGCAGGGATCCTGCGCCGCGCCAACTTCAAGGGCTACGTCTCACTTGAGATGGAGGGCCGGGAGGCGGCCGACCTCGCGGTACCGAAGAGCCTCGAGCTGCTCCGTAAGTCGTTTGCCTGAATCAGTGCAGGCAGCATTGGGACGTGGCAAGCTGAAACCAGTCAGGGGCCCGTTCAAATGTTGCCCGTTTCCACTCAGGAGAGTCGCGAGCGCCCGGTGGAGGGTGGACGGGTCATCAGGCCCTCGATGATACCGGTGACAACCTGGCGGTCGAACCGGGCCCGGACGTCAGCCCGGGCGTTCGCGGCGAGTTGGTGGCGGAGAGGAGGGTCGGTAACGAGGCGGGTCAGAGTAGCGGCAAGAGAGTCGGGGTCACGGGCCGTGAAGAGCCCCGTTTCACCTTCGCGGAGAATCTCGGCGACGCCACCGACGCGGGTGGCGACGACCGGGATTCCGGCAGCCATGGCATCGACGAGCACGAGCGAGAAGGCCTCGTTCGTTGAGAGGACCGTAACGATATCAAGGGCACTGAAGATCGGGTTAAGGTCTTCAAAATAGCCGGGAAAGCGAATCCATTCGCTCAATCCGGCCGCTGCGACGCGCTCGACAAGCCGTTGCGCGTAGGTGAGGTCGGAGGAGGCGGGGGCACCAATGATCAGAAATTCGAGCCCGGCTCCGACCGGGGTCCGGAGGAGTGAAAGGGCGGCTTCGACCAGGATGTGCTGGCCTTTGAGCGGTGATATCTGCCCGATCATGCCGATGGTGATCGGCCGCGTGAGGCCAAGTCTGGCCCGTGACTCTGCCCGGGTAGAAGACTGATGATGGCTCTCGGCGCCATCCTGCGGACCGTCGGGCTGGTGGTGCCAGTTGGGAATCACCCGAACACGGTCGGCAAGACGTGGAAATGCGGCAATCAGGCGGTCACGAACGGTCGCGGAGACGGCGATCAAGGTATCGACATCCGAGAGGGCCCAACTATAAAGTCCACCTGTCGGAAATGACCGGAATGGATTAAAATGGTGTCGGGTGATGAAGAGACGGACCGTCGGATTGAGCCGGGCAGCAAGCGCGCAGACGATGTAGTCGCGACCGACGTGGGCGTGGAGAACCTCGATCGACTCACCTCGAATGAGCCGGGAGAGCCGCCAGACGGTGGGCAGGTCGATCGAGTTGCGGAGTGGAAGTTCGTGAAAGGTGACTGGCCACCCGGCGAGAGCCTGACGCAGCGGGCTCCCAGGACGAGTGACAAGATGGAGCTGGTGGCCGCGTTCAATCAGCGCGCGGGTCAGGTCGACAACGTGCCGCTCGCCACCCCCGATTGTCTCCGCTGAACAGACCTGCATTATCTTCATGGGTTGGAATTGTAACAGTTTTCGATCGATCGGAATAATCTTCCTCTCGCGGTCAGTAAAGAAGGATCGACGCCTTCACCGGGCGCGAGTCTGGCGGAGAAGAGGGGAGACCGCGTGACTGAATCGGTATACGTGCTGCTGATATTGACCGGCTTCGGCTCTCTTTTCGGGCTGGCCATCGGAAGTTTTCTCAATGTCGTGATCAGTCGGGTGCCTCACGGCGAGTCGGTGGTTTGGCCGGGATCGCACTGTCCGGACTGCGGGACGGCGATTCGGGCTATCGACAACATCCCCCTGCTCAGCTTTCTGCGGCTTGGCGGTCGATGTCGACACTGCCGCGGGAAGATCTCGCGACGCTACCCGTTGGTTGAGCTGTTGACGGCAGTGATCTTTGCCGGGATCGTCTGGAAGAACGGGGGCGCCCCCGAGTCCCTGGTTGAGATGGCCTTTGCCGCCAGCATGATCGCGCTGATCTTCATCGATGCCGGAACGCGAACCCTGCCCAATGTGATCACCTACCCACTGCTCATCGGAGGCCTGCTCGCAAACCTCTGGCGCTGGGGATGGGGCGATCCCCTCAGCTACGGCTTCGACTTCTCACTGCTCTTCAGCTCGCGGGAAGAGGTTTTCAGTGCCCCGTGGCTCGCCATCCGGGGCGGGCTGCTGATTGGGCTGGCAGCACCCCTTCTCTGGCTACTCGACCGCCTTGATCTCTTTCTCTTTGGCAAGTACTTTGAGGTAGAAGAGTTTGACGCCACCGACGGAGAGTTCACGCTACCGGAGAGCCACTCTCAGGTGGCGATCGCCCGGATTATCATCGTTGGAATCCTGGCTGGAATCGGGTGGGCGCTCTTTGTCATCCTCTCCGGATCGGATGGCCAGCTGACAACCAGCAGTGCCGATCGCGGTCTGATCACGGCGGTGACCGGTGCCCTGGTCGGGGTTCTGCCCGTCTGGCTGCTTCGCACCTGCTACTTCCAGCTGCGTGGGCGCGAGGGGATGGGTCTTGGTGACATCAAGATGATGGCGGGCATCGGGGCCTTTCTTGGATGGCAGGGGGCACTGAGCGTCCTGCTTCTCGGCTCAACCACTGGTGCCATCTTCGGACTGGTGTTGGCCCGGCGGGGTGGCGCCGGACTGCAGACAGTAATTCCCTTTGGCTGCTTCCTTGGCCTGGCTGCCCTGATCACCCTCTTCCGGAGCGCCCTTTGATCAGAGCTCACCGGCCAAGGTCGGCCGAGAGTACAACGGTATAAATTGACACTTGCGCCCGGAAACGGGCCCGGATATCCTTGACAAGATGAAAAACAGTACCTCTCCCAGTCGCAACATCTTCTGGACGCCGACCCGGCTCGGGCTGGTGGCCGGCCTGATAATACTTGGCGTGACGCTGCTCATGGCCTTCTACCGCCCCGACAGCTCGCCGTCGAAGTCGTCCAGTTCGGCAGCGCCGATACGTGAACTCACGGGAGACGTCCTCGCGGCCGATCTTAAGCTGATCAGTGGGACCAGAAAGACCGTGGGCGACTATGAGGGCAAAGTACTCATCCTCGACCTCTGGGCTACCTGGTGCGGTCCCTGCCGTCAGGAGATTCCTCATCTCGTTGAGATGGCCGAGAGCTACCGTGACCGTGGAGTCGAGGTTCTTGGGCTGACAACCGAAGATCCACAGGCCGACCTTCTGCGGGTTCGCGGGTTCGCGCAGCAATTCAGAATCAACTATGAGGTCGGCTTTGCCAATGATAGTGTCGCCGATGAGATCACGCGGGGCCGCAATGGCATCCCGCAGACGCTGATCATCGATCGAAAGGGCATGGTTCGGAAGCATTTCGTCGGCTTCCATCCCCGCCTGAGCCCCCCGCAGATGAAATCGGCGCTGGAGGAAGTCCTCGCGGCCGAGTAGCGGGCGTCGCTCACCGCAGACGATCGTAGAGCAGAATCGCCATGACGCTGATGGCGTCAGTGATCTCTCCGCTGAGCACCATCCGGAAGGCCTCTTCAAATGGCAGGTGGCGGAGCCGCAAGACCTCGGTACCATCAGGTGCTGGCTGACCTTTGGTAAGCCTGGTTGCGACGTAGATGGTGGCAAGTTCGTCTGAGACGGAGTTTGAGAGGTGGGAACGACCGATCTGCCGCCAGTCCTCCGCCGTCAGTCCGGTCTCTTCCCGCAGTTCCCTCTGCGCGGCCACGAGCGTCGACTCACCCTGCGGACACCCTCCCTCCGGAATCTCCCACGAATATTGACCGAGCGCGAACCGGTACTGGCCCACCAGCCACGTCCATCCATCCTCATCGATTGGCAGTACGCCAACGGCTAGATTTTGGTAATGGACAACACCGTAGACTCCCGCCTGCCCATCTGGCCGGATCACGTCATGATGAGTGACTCTGATCCACGGATTCTCGTAGACGATGCGCTGATCGACATTCTGCCAGGGGTTTCTCTCCATCGTGGATCTGATCTCCTCTTATCTCTACCTGATTATCTGAAACTTCACTCCGAAAAAGGACTCACCGGGTTGAGGCTCGACCTGCCCGAGTGGTCAGATTGTAGTTTCAAATGGTGCGAAGGTTCAATTCCAGTGATCGGATGCGATAAAAGCCGTTCCGGCACTTCCGACAATTCCGTGTCGATTGGCGAAACGGTCTGATGTCGAGTATTATTTTTTCACTGGTCGTATGGCGTAGGCCAGGCTTGGGCTTCCGCGCCTGCAGTCGGGCCTGTGGGTAGTCCGGCAGGTAGACCGGCGGGTATAAAAGAGAAACGGCAGCTCGAGGTGAGCGCAGGTCCGGTGCGGACGAATAGTGAGTGATGGATGTAATAGTGATGGATGTAATATGGATGTAATAG
>JBEGMZ010000353.1:0-4368 GCA_041182745.1 Acidobacteriota bacterium | reverse complement strand
GTGGATGCGTGTTCGGCCCTCCGCCGGGATTGTCGTCTCCAGCCTGCCGGAGCCAATCGTCGCCACCTCGACCAGCATCGGTCGCGGACGCAGGGCCAGGCTCACCGCCGCGATCACGATGACTGCCCCGGTCAACCAGAACACTGCTCGCCGCTTAATCTTCATCTTCACTCACTCCCTTGTCTTGAGGACCTCGATCAGGTTCAACCGTGCCAGGCGTCGGCGGATGAGCAGACCTGAGAAGATTGCCGCCAGCAGGACAATCCCCGCCGAGCTGAGAAAGGTCTGCGCCGTCAGCACCAGCGGCAGCCGGAGCATCTCCGTATCGACAGCCCGGATGATCAGTCCACACAATCCGTATCCGATCAGGTAGCCCAGCGGGATGGCGATCAGGGTCAGAACTGCCTGCTCACCAAGCAGCATGGCGGTCACCTCACTGCGGGTGAAGCCGAGAACCCGCAGCGAGGCCAGCTCGCGCCCCCGCTCGGAGAGTGCAATCCGCGCCGCGTTGTAGACCAGGCCGAAGGCAAGGATGCAGGCGAGGATGATGGTGATCGTCGTCGAGGAGCCGATGGTCCGGGCAAGGGTTCGGTTGAAGTTGTCGAGCATCGCCTCCGGAATCAGCAGCCCCTTGATCGCCGGGGTCTGCTTGAACTGTTGGTAGAGCCGGTCCCGCGCGCGTCGATCCAGCTGCAGGTGGACTCCAGAGACCGCGCCGCCATCACCCATCAGCCGGCCGAGCGCCTCGATCTCGATGTAGGCGTTGAGCCCCATCATATCGTTGATCAGGCCCCGCACCGGCGCTTCGCGAATCTGCCGATCTCCCTCCAGCGACTCGACGGTCACCAGGTCACCCGGTCTCACTCCGAGCAGCTCGGCCAGCTTCGTCGTCAGCAGCAACCCGTCCGCCGGAACCGGGTGTACCTGTTCATCGACATCGATCACGCGGCGTAACTCGCTATCGGCCTCAAGGCCCTGAAGCGCCAGTCGCCTGGTGTGATGCCCGAAACGGAGCCGCACCGGCGCGGCACGGAAACTCTCCACCCGCAGCACTCCTTCGATCCGACGCAACTCGTCACTGACCGACGGACCCAGCGGATCACGGAAGAAGAGCGTCAGATCCTCGCGCAGCACCTGGTTGAACTCGATCCGTACCAGGTGACCGATCGCGTCGAAGAAGTAGAAACCGATAAAAAGAACCGCCACCGAGAGCGAGATTCCAAGCGCAGTCAGAGCCGACTTGACTGGTGTTCGCTCGAGATTACGCAAGATGATTCGCAGCGACAGTGGAACGGCGCGCTGCCATCCAAGCCGTTCAAGAAGACCCGCCTCAAAGCGGGCCGGCGGTTCAGGGCGCATCGCCTCGGCCGGAGGAGTCCGGACCGCACGCCGTACTGCCCCCAGTGCGCCAAGAATCGCGGCGGCGCTGCAGATCAGCGCTGCCCAGCCCATCACCACCAGGTCAACGCGATAGCGTAGTGCCGGGAAATGGAAGAACTCAGCGTAGAGCCCGGCCAGCGAGCGGCCCCAGAGGTAACCCAGTCCGAGTCCGGGGACGATCCCCCCGGTGACGGCGATCAGTGACAGCTTCAGAAAATGGGTGCCAATCGTCCGATTACCGAATCCGAAGGCCTTCAGTACCCCGATCTGGTCACGCTGCGTCGAGACGAGTCGTGAGAGCACAACGTGGAGCAGAAAGGCGGTCACGGCGAGGAAGATACCCGGAATCCACGTGCAGAAGACGCGCAGCTCATCCAGCTCGTTGCTGATGAAGCGGTGTGATGACTGCTCGCTGCGATTGAAGGCTCCGAATCCGCCGTAAGGCTCCAGCATCCGGTCGAGCTGCTCGATCACTAACGTCGCATCCGCCCCCGGTGCCAGTGCAAGGCTGATGTCGTTGAAGGCCCCGGCAAGGTCGAAGGCGGGTCCCAGCGCACCGTGATCCATCCAGAGCACTCCGAAGCGCTGCGGGTCAGGGAAGAGGTCTCCAGGGCGTATCTCGTAGATGTACTCCGGGGAGAGCGCCGTCCCAACGATCAGCAGGCGGCGCCACTTTCCGTTGATCACCGCGCTGATCTGGTCACCCGGCCGCAACCGGTTCGCTTTTGAGAAGGCCTCGCTGACGATCACCTCATCCGCGTTTCCCACCCCGGGACGCCGACCGTCGACAAGGTGGATCTCGTTCAACCCACCGGATGATTCCGGCCGGATCGAGATCAGCCTTCCGGTCGCCGGCTCGTTCAGCCCCGGGACGTCGATCGTCACTTCCGCCACGACCCGTAACTGCACTGCTGCGACCCCGGGAATCTGCTCCACCCGTCCACGCATCGACTCGGGAGCCCGTTTCAACTGGGCGAAGAGATCACCAAACCGGTAAGCGGCGTAATAGCTCTCCTGTGATTCCAGCAGTGCCTGCCACGTCGCTCGCATCGCGACAAACGACATTGCCCCGCACGCGACCATGACCATGATCGCCACCACCTGTCCACGCAGGTGCAGCAGATCCCGCCAGAGCTTTCGGTCGAGGCCGCTCATCCTCCCTCCCATCGCTCCCTACCATTCCAGTTCTGCCGGGTGAATCTTACTGGCATTCCGGCTGATCTCGACAATCTCACCACTGCTGATCCTGACCACCCGATCGGCCATCGCCGCAATCGATGCATTGTGGGTGATGATCACTGTGGTCGCTCCCAGTTCCTGATTGACCCGCTCCAGTACCTCCAGCACCAGCTTGCCAGTTGAATAGTCGAGCGCACCCGTCGGCTCGTCGCAGAGCAGCACGTCCGGTCGCTTGACGATCGCCCGGGCAATCGCGACCCGCTGCTGCTCTCCTCCCGACAGCTGGGCCGGGAAATGATCCATCCGATCTTCCAGCCCGACCATTCGCAACGCCTCCGCTGCCGCCATTGGATGTTCCGCAATCTCGGTCACCAGCGCGACATTCTCCAGCGCCGTCAGACTCGGGACAAGGTTGTAGAACTGAAAGACAAATCCGACATGCTCCCGCCGGAACCTGGTCAGTTCAGCTTCGCTTGCCCCCGTCAGTTGGTGCTCCCGAAAGACGACCTCACCGCTTGTCGGCACATCCAGTCCACCAAGAATGTTGAGGAGGGTCGACTTTCCGCCACCCGATGGACCAAGAATGACCACAAACTCACCCTCGTAGAGATCAAGGTCGACTCTTCGCAGTGCGACCACCTCGACCTCACCCATCCGGTAGATTCGAGAGAGACCACGCGCCCGAAAGACCAGCTGGCCTCTCTCACCATCTCCCGTCGTCCTCGGCGGATCGCTCTTCATCTCAGATCACTCCACGCTGGTTCATGCTCAAAGGAGGGAAGCACACTTCGTCGTGCGCCCCCCTCCCTTTTCAGCTACCGAAACTTTGGCAATCGACCCCCCTGGCGCCAGCCAGCGGAATCGGTCGGATCAGCCCTCAGTGGCGTGCGGCCTTGACCGTGCTCGCCTGCGGCCCCATCTCACCCCGCTCCTCGGCAAAGTGAACCGGTGTGCCGACGCTGAGCTGCTCAAAACCCCCATTCAGAACACTATTGCGGTGGAAGTATATCTCACGTCCATCCAATGTTTGAAGAAAACCGTAGCCCTCCCCGGGAAATATCCGTGCCACCCTCGCTTCCGGTCTCTCCTCGTGGAGCTTCACCTCTCGGCGATGCCGTCTGACGTAGTCCTGCAGCTGGCGGCGCGCCACTTTGAAGGTGTCACTCATGGCGACGTAGATATCCTTCTGCCGCCCCTCCAGCTCAAGCACCTTTGCCCGCTGCTCCACCTTGATGTCCACTTCATGCCCGTGCAGGCTGGGCTGATGGTTGACGACGATACTGCTTCCCGGGACTTCGATGTTGATCCGGATCTGGAAAGGATTTCCACGATCGTGATGCTGATGTGGAATCTCCACCACCACCCGGCAACTGATGATCTGGTCGAACAGCTCGTCCAGCTTCGCGGCCTCCTCGCGGATATAGGCATCGACGGCTTCGGAATGCTTGATATTGCGAAATGTGACTTGAATTGGAAGGTTCATCGCGTCTCCTCTCAAAGTTCTCTTCAGAGCCTGTCTCTTCAGACTCAGACTGAAACTGGCTCAGACTGAAACCGGTCGCCGCTCTGAGTTGGTGCTCAGACAGCTCTCTCCATCCGACAGTGCAACATTTGGCAGTGCAACTGCTATGCCTCAGCCCGTAGAGAGCCTGCAAGCCGGTTTCGAGGTCGCATCGGCCAATTTGAGAGCCATTTCCGGACGAGACTGGCAACGGCAGGGGATGGCATCGGCTGGACTGGGGAGAAACTCGCATCAGGTGAGGACGGTTACCCACGATGGCTCAATCTTGCAGAAAGGGTGATTGAGGC